>CACYHG010000047.1 GCA_902774175.1 uncultured Bacteroidota bacterium | reverse complement strand
CGCTATCCGCCGCTCCACCTCGGCATTGCCTTGAGGCACCTTTTCCTTGTACAATTCATACGTCTCTTTTGCATCATCACAATTGCCCCTGTCAAGATGCGTTCGGGTCCAGTTCAGTAAATCGGCTGCCGTTTGCGCAAGCAATGCCGGTGATGCCAGCGGCAGCACACATATTATCATTAAAAATCGAAACACTCTCATTACTTTGTTATTTAATTATTTGGATTTAACTTGTTTACATACTTATCATACCAGTATTTTGCATCATGACCATTAAACTTTCTATTATCGTACCAATACTTCGCATCAAAACCATTATACAATCTGTTATCGTACCAGTATTTTGCATCATGTCCCAGATAGGTGTCATTACTACTTTTACTTTTCTGGCTATATTGGTTATACCAATACTGCGCATCATGTCCTTGATAAACACTTATTCGCTTGGTTTCTTCGATGTATTTCTTGTACCAGTGTTCTGCATCATACCCATAATATGTAGATTGCTCGTTATTGCGTATCGACATTTTCAAAGCCTTTTTCAAGTCATTATTATCAACTTGAAGCTGATCAAGCTCTTGTTGCAGAGAGTCTTTGGCATGAATCTCTTTTTCTATTTCAGCTGTCAGGTCGGGTGTATCCTGGCTTGGGGAATTGATGTCGGCGAGATACCAACACACTCCACCGATGAGCAACATAAACAGTAGAATGCCACTGAGCACTTTCCATACGGTCGCAGGAGACTTGCTCTGCTCCTTTTTCAAACGATCCCATTCCGCATCCAACAATTCTTTTTGCTCTTTGACTTCATCCTGTTTTTTGTTCAGATCTATTCGAGCAACTTCCAATTTCACCTTTTGGTTCTGCAATCCATCCCATTCTTCTCTCAAACGGCCCCTCTCTGCCTCTAATGCAACAGACTGCATGCGCAACTCGTTTTGTGCATTTTGCAGTTCGTTCCCCTGTTGCCGCAGGCGTTGCTGCAGGTTGTCTTTTTCTTGTTCGAGCTTGACTACAGCTTGTTTCAAAGAATCCTTGTCACCATGCGCCATTTGCGTGATTCCGGCCGAAACTGCAGCAAACAACTCCCGCCCGTTCCTGAAACGTCTGGCGGGATCTTTTTCCAGACATTTCATAATCACATCCTCCAGCCATTGCGGATAGTCCCTCTTGTACTCCTGCCCTTTGAACTTCTTTTCAAAAAACTCTTTGCGCAATTTTTCAATGGACGGTGGCATGGCTTTCTGGTGCGCCTCGCCCAACTCAAATTCTGCCTTGTGGCTGCTGATATGGGTATTGTAAGGGAAAGGAACCCGACCTGCCAAGTACTGGTATAGCACTATGCCGAAACTGTAAATGTCAGACTGCTCGCTCAAGACGGATTCGTTGTCCCATTTCTCGGGAGACTTGAATTCCGGCGACCCGTTGGCATGACGGCTGCTGCGCACCACCTCATTGCCATTGATGGCCAAGCCAAAATCAAGCAGCACAAAGCTGCCATCCTCACGACGCATGATGTTGCCCGAGTGGATGTCGTTGTGGATGACCTTGTATTTGGCAATAAGCCGCTGGCGGATATTTTCATCCATCAGCACCTTCGAGCCGTCATTGGGGTCGTCCTGCAAGCTGTCCAAATCCCTATCCATACAAAAACGGTAGATGTCCTCGTGACAGTAAGCCAAAGCACTACTCATCTGCATGGCCATACGAACAACCTCTTCGACAGAAACAAAATTCTGATTCTGCTTCAAATAATGCATGATATCCTGCCCATCCACAAAATCCATTTCCACCAACGCCTTGTTATCCAACAGGCGCGGCTGGTAGATGTGAACAATATTGGGATGGTTGCCGTTGCCCAAGCGGAGCAGCACCTTGCACTCACGCAGAAACTTCTGGTAGGTTTTGCTGGATTCGTCCACGATGGTCTCGTTCAGCACACGTACCGCACGGATGTATCCCAACTCATTGTGACGAACCTTATAGACAGTGGCAAAGCCGCCTTTACCCAGTTCGTCAAGCATCGTGTATTCTTGTAAAAAAACCATATATCTTATATTTTTTATCAATCAAACAAAGCGACAACCCTTACGATTCCCCATACAACTATCTCCACTCCTATAATAACCAATATGATCCACCCTCCTAATTTACCGGCTTGCCTTTTGCCGCAGAATTCGCAATACACACTGTCATCATCAATTTCTGCACCACAATGTTTACACTTCATGCCCAACCCGTCTTAATCAGATTTTACTACCACATTTCTTACAAAATTTCGCGGTCGGTGACAATTGGGTGCCGCATTTTTTACAAACTTTTGAAGTAGAAATCATTGTATTATTCATCCCATCTGTTTCAGGTTTCACAATATGCACTTGCAAATCACGCAACATTCGATCTTTTTGTATTATAATATTCTGTTTTTCATTTATTTGTCTATTCAGCACCACGTTGGCATCCCGCAAATTCCGAACCTCATCCTCCAATCCATCACATGCTTTCTGCCACTTGTCCGACTTCTCTTCCGCTTCACGAAGTGACTGTTCCATTTGCAGGACCACATGCTGCTTTTCGTTCAGCACCTTATTCAATGACCTGTTTATTTTTTTCAAGTTCATCACTTCCGATTCCAGCTCCTTGTTGTCCGATGCCAACAGTTCCAATTTCGCGTTCATTTCATCCGGAATCTTGACTGCCATTGGGGTATGCTCCATGATGAAATCGTGCAACTCCTTCCCGTTCCTGAAACGTTTGGCGGGATCTTTTTCCAAACATTTCAGAATCACATCCTCTATCCATTGCGGATAATCTTTCTTATACTCCTGTCCTTTGAACTTCTTTTCAAAAAACTCTTTGCGCAGCGTTTCAATGGATGGAGGCATGGCTTTCTGATGGGCTTCACCTAACTCATACTCAGCCTTGTAGCTGCCGATACTTGTATTATATGGGAAGGGAACCCTGCCGGCAAGATACTGGAAGAGCACTATGCCAAAACTGTAGATGTCGGACGGCTCGCTCAAAATCGACTCATCATCCCATTTCTCTGGCGACTTGAACTCGGGCGCACCGTTGGCATGACGGCTGCTGCGCACCACCTCATCGCCATTGATGGCCAAGCCAAAATCGAGCAGCACGAAACTGCCGTCTTCGCGACGCATGATGTTGCCCGAGTGGATGTCGTTGTGGATGACCTTGTATTTGGTAATTAGCCGCTGGCGGGTCTTTTCATCCATCAGCACCTTCGAGCCGTCATTGGGGTCGTCCTGCAAACTGTCCAAATCCCGATCCATGCAGAAATGGTATATGTCCTCATGGCAATAGGCTAACACGCTACTCATTTGCACAGCCATACGGATGACATCTTCTACCGGCACAAAGTTCTGGTTTTGTTTCAGATAATGCGTTATATCCTGCCCATCCACATAGTCCATTTCAACCAACGCCTTGTTTTCCAACAGGCGAGGCTGATAGATGTGCACAAGATTGGGATGGTTACCGTTGCCAAGGCGAAGCAACAGCTTGCACTCGCGCAGAAATCTCTGATAGGTTTTGCTGGATGCATCCACAATAGTTTCGTTCAGCACACGAATGGCCCGGATATATCCTAATTCGTTATGACGAACCTTATAGACCGTGGCGAAACCGCCCTTGCCTAATTCGTCGAGCATTGTATATTCTTGTAGAAAAGCCATCTGTTTGGTTAATTTATTGTTATTTCAACTCCGTTCTTATTGTTTTTACCCGGCGGTTTATGATTCTTCCGCTGCGCTTGGCGCTGCACTCCGTTCCGCCGCCTGCTCCGCTCCATTACCATAAACCGTTTCTTAGCTTAGTATGACTTGGATTTTCGCAGCAAACTAATGGAGGACAACGCGGAACACACTGCCGTTGCTACGGCTACCGGGACTGTCGGCGATCCGATTCGAAACGCGGCAGTGCTGCGCACCGCCGAACCAGCCCCCGCCGCGCAGCACGCGGAAGGAGCCTGACTCAGGACCCGTAGGGTCTGTCTGGCTTGCACTGCTGTAACCGCCGTACCAGTCCTCACACCATTCCAACACGTTGCCGCTCATGTCGTAAATGCCCAGCTCATTGGGCGACTTTGTTTTCACAGAGTGGGTTCTGCCGTTTGCAGTCGTTCCACTATTAATATTACCATACCACGCAATATCATTGAGGTAATTGCTCCCTGCATACTTGTATCCTCTGCTCTTATTGCCGCCACGTGCCGCAAATTCCCATTCAGCCTCAGTCGGCAAGCGGAAATTCTTTCCCGTTTTGCGGGCCAACCATTCACAGAATGCATTGGCATCATTCCAACTGATATACAGAACAGGATGATTGTCTTCGGAACGATTCCGGGCATTCCCGTTTACATCATGAATCCAGTACAATCCCTTCACTTGTTTCCATTTCCACTCTCCATTCACCTGCATCCATCTCCAAGCCCCACCTTCTTTTTCCGCATCCGTACGATACCCTGTTTCGCTGACAAACACCCTAAATTGCCCCACGGTCACCTCAGTCTCACCCATCCAAAAACCGCTCAACATTACCAAATGCGCCGGTTTCTCGTCATCATCACACTCGCTGCCCTGCTCGCCCGTACAGCCCATGGTGAAGGTGCCGCCCTCCACATAAATCATGCGCATGTTGAGGCCAAAGGCCGTTTCGGTGAAGTCCTGCTTTTTCCGGGCAACTTTCCCGCACTCCGCTATCCGCCGCTCCACCTCGGCATTGCCTTGGGGCACCCTTTCCTTGTACAATGCATACGTCTCCTTGGCATCTTCGCAGTTGCCTCTGTCAAGGTGCGTTTTAATATTTCCGGACTTGAGGCGCATATAATTGCGATATGGTTTCGAAATCATTCTCTATAAATGCATTAGAATATTGTTTTATAATACTTTTAATTCCTGCTGTATCAAGACCCATTTGGTCGGTTATCGGATTGGCAATGTTCGTGATGTCAGGCTCCCCCATCATCTGTTCTTCAGGTTCCACCATCTCTTTTTGTCCCAATCTTGTCCATATGAACCAAACAGCACAAGCACCTGAAAGTAGAGCAATGATAACAATCATTGCCACAATCCATTTTTTATGGCAACGTTTTTTACGCTCTGGCGTTACAGGTACAACTTCTTTACTTTCATTTTCCAAAGACTGCTCTTCTATAGGCTTGGTGGCAAGCGATTCGGCAACCTCCTCTGCCTGGTATTCCACCAGCACCACCGTCACATTATCCTTGCCGCCCGCCTCGTTGGCAGCGTCAATCAGCATTTGCGCTTTAGTTTCAAGTGAATCAGGCAGCTCCAATATACCCACCATCTGCTTGGAGGTAATCAGGTCTGTCAAACCATCAGAACAGAACAAGAAGATGGAATTGGGCAATAACGGAAACTCCTCCGACTCTAAGAAATCACGGTCTTCAACTTCATGTAATTCTGAACCCACATCACGGCTTATCACATTGCGTTGGGGATGATGCATGGCCTCTTCCTCCGACAAGTCACCCACTTCCTCACGATAACCAATCAGTGAATGATCGTGCGAGAGCTTTTTCAACTCCCCATGACGAAACTGATACATACGTGTGTCACCCACATGCACCATGTCCACCACCTTCCGTTCCCTGTCTATCAGTGCAGAAGTGAGCACACAGCTCATATTGGCCCGCTCCGCATCAGCCTGCCGGCGCTCCACTATGGCGTTATTGGCAGAAACCACAGCCTGTTTGAGCAGTTCCAAGCGTTCACCACGGTTATATTTTTTCATGTAGGCAGGAATCTCCTTCTGCGCAATTGCAGCGGCGACCTCACCTCCTTCGTAGCCGCCCACACCATCAATGACAATGGCCAGAACAGTATTTTCATCCAACTGATCAACAACAAAAGCATCCTCATTATTGGTACGTTGCCGACCCATGTCGGTTTGCCCGCAAAACAACAACTTCTCTTTGCTCATAACATTTCATCATTAGCGTTAAACACAATGCTCACCGCATCATTCAAAAACAATTTGGAATTGAACTTCGGAAGGCTTACCCAGTCAGGAGCCCCACCCGTGCTTAACGGCACTTCACGCGAGTTCAGTCTCGTTTTGGCAAACGCAGCCAACTGGAAAGTCTGGGTGGTTTGATCGTAACGTATCTGCACATGGGACACGGCCACCGAATCACTCATTATTTTGCATACATTCCGCGCTTTACGAGTTTCAGTACTGCCGGAGACATCTATATAGGTGTCTAACATAGTATATGTCATATTATTAGTACCCTCCGACCAACGCAAAGTGGCCCATCCTTTCTCTTGCGTGGTGGAAGCGGCATTGATGACATTTGTATCCTCGTTCATATTCTTGTCAAAATTGAATTTATAGGTTCCTTCACTCAGAATATCCATGCCGAGCAGTGCATCCATGTTGATATTATTATCATTTGTATTCGAGTTCTGGCACTTCACAGACAAATGGATATTTGCCTCAGAACGCACACCACCACTTTGCGCTTTCTGGATATCGAAAGTGGTAAGGCTGCCCGTCGTTATGATTTTCCCACGTTCAAGAAACCCTTCATGACCGTCTTTTTCACCGAAACGGCAGGCGGAAAACTGGAAAAACCAGTAAGTGGCCGGTGGGGCATAATTGACACCGTTCAGATATTTGTTTTTCTCTTTTTTTATTGAGGCATAAAACTGTGAAATGACCTCCGGCAACACAAATGGAAACGATTCCTTGGTCTCATCATAATCATCGGGATGCATGAGAATGTTAAATGACATCGGATAAAGCAAGCGCCTTCCCACTGACAGTTCCTCCATTGACTGCTCAAAGTGGGTCACCAATTCCTGCAGCAACACCTTGTTTGTCACCTTGGAAACCTTCGGTTTCTTCGTGTCACCATCAGGTTCTATCGCACCTTTCAATATAATTTTTTTCAATGTTTCAATAATTTTGCCCATTTCTGCCTTATGTTTATTATATGTTTATTGCTGGTTTTCAGATTCGTTCAGATGCTGCATATACCGTAGCACCACCGCCTTACCCAATTCTATCAGATCGCCGTCCTGCAAGGCCTCCTTCACCATCGGGTTTTCCATCTCTATTATTTGCTTTCCTCGGAATATGCGGGTGCGCTTCCCCATCAAACGTGTACCGTCACGCTCCACCTGCAGATAGAACCCCAAAGTGTCGGAATAGCCGATATGGGCGTGCATCCGGCTGACAAACTTGTTTTTCTCTATCATCGGACCGTTCGGATTATCGTCAATGGCGATATGGTTTTCACGATAGCCAGTCGGTACCTGCGGAAACTCGCCCGCTCCTATGTTATAGGCCGTTATTTTTTTTTCCCTCATTTCATCGGAAGAAAGGATGTATTTATTCTTTAAAAGACTGCCAGCGTTGCCGAAAATGGAGATAGATGCTTTACAGGAAACACTCGTTCGCACAGGTTGTTCATCCACGATTTGCAAGAACACCTTACCGCTTTTGCCGACGGGCGTAGGCCGCAGGCTTTCCTCAGGTTTGCCAAGACTGAAGGAAACTGCATCGAATTTCATATCACACTCATTCAACAATGCCGCCAAAAAGCGTTGCCGGTATGACTCCGTATCATAAGCTTGGAAGGTGAGCTGGTCCGCATCAAGCCAAATGACCAACCGCTTGCCCACATTCATTTCCACATTATCAAATAGTATGGCAACCAAATCGCACACCCGTTTCAACAATTCCTCCCTGCTTTCCAATGGCACCTCTGTCTTTTTTCCTTCCACAACAGCACTTTCTTTAGCAGGCGTTGCTGGCGACACGGAGTAGTTTGGTGTCTTTTCATCTTGAATACATTCGTTTTTCGCATTCAGAGGAGAGATCTTTTTCTCATGACCATCGGTGGCATCGTTCTTCGGTTTCTCAGATATTAAATTTGCTATTCTATCGAAAAAAGACATATCAATAAAAAATTGTTTGGTTACAATCTCATTAAATTATTTGCTCTTTCCTAATTGCACATCATAAACACTCACTATTCTGTAATCTTTATCCAGTTCAATATGTTTCTCCAATACAAACTTCGAAAATTTCGTCTTGTCATACCTATCAATGCTATAATCTTCTACATAAACAACTGACACACCCCCTTCTGAAAGTTTTTGCACTTGCAAAGTATTCCAGCGAACACTACAATGCTTGCCATACACCCCAGATAACTTGTTATAATTCTTGTATTTTTCAACCACTTCATTATTGCTTATGTCCCTAATATCATAGTAACGTCGTACCATTGAAGCATACAGTTGTGAAATGGCTTCAAAATCATCATTCTCTACCGCCGCACACAAATGTTCAATCCTTTCCACAACCTTTTCTTCTGCATTATCCTGCTTTAACAGATAATAGCCCCATCCACCCGCCATAACTATCACTACAATAACCACCCAAGGCCATGTTTTTGTCTTTTTGTGAACCTTTGTACCGCAATCTTCACAATACAAACTGTCGTTGTCGATTTCGGATTTGCAATTTGGACATTTCATTTTCGATGGAGCCTCTTCTATCAATTAATAACACTGCAACTTTAATGTTCAACTTACGGTCTTTCAACATAATCCACCTTAAAATCCAATTCCGTATAACTAATCAACACCTGCTGATGCGGTGGAATAACACGACAGAATTTTTCCCATTTTCCTGAATAAGTCAACTCTTTACCAGCAACCTCCAATGCGATTTCACAATTGTTTTCTGCTGTTAACCCCCCAGCCAAACCTTTGGTGTAATAACATCTCACACAATCATCATAACGATGCGTTTTCACAATGTCCATTCCTAAAGAACGCACATTCTCAATCTTCCAGTCGCTGATGTCATCCAGCACATAACTTACGGTAGCCTTTGTATCGTATGCTCTTGTTTCAGAACTCACCTGCATGGTTACGTCAACCGTGTATCTTGAATTCGCGTTTTCCTGCGTTGAAACGACCTTCAGATCTGACACACCACCTTCTGTGATTTTCCACGTCCATGACTGCGGGTAATAGCCGTCATCCTTGCCTTCGGACAAAGAATGTCCGACTAGATCATGTGCAATTTGCGCCTCACCGGGTTTGGACGGTATGATCTTACGAACCTTCTGCAAAACTGCCGGAGAGATTTCTATGGTCTCCAAATCCGGCACAGAAACAAACGTATAGCATTCCCTGTCACTTTGCAAACCCATTTCAAACTCCGATCTGTCGGACGAACTTTTCATCCGTTTACGCGCACGCTGTTCTTCACTGTAAATCTTGCCCCATTTTTCCAAATACTTCTGATGACAGTCCCGAAGCACTTGCAGATAGTCCTCTATCGCCGCCGCCCTGCTATGGTAATCACCAGGCAAATGGTCCGCAAAATCCACGCCCTCTTGCTCCAAGGCTTTAAAATACTCATCCACACAGGCATCATACTTTGATGCCAACTTCATTCCTTTTTGATAAGGATTTCCGCCACAAGCGGCTAAAAGCAACGCTGCTGCAAAAAACACCAATAATGTTTTATTCATACCTAATTCTTATTTTATATACTCATTTTCTGTTAAAACAGGGATTATCAAATCTCGTGTCAACTGCATAGCAATGCGGGAAGTGGCATTTGCCCTCTCAACACGTACCACCACGGCAAGTTTGCTGGCTTTGGCTTGGCTAACACCTTCTTTCTCGACAAAAAAGATATACCAAGCATCGTTTTTACTGCTTTTAACCTCCAGACCTTTGCTGTTGAGCTCTTTGTGCGAACGTTCTGGGGTTCCCGTTTTTCCTCCAATGGCAGAATTTGAAATACCGCCTTTGATTTTTGCCTGATCCTTCATATAAGATTTCAGCTGTTCAAGCGATTGTGTGCAAACTTCGGTTTCTTGCAGAGATTCGTTGAGCAGGTAGCGCGTTTGTGCCAAAATACCGTTGTTCACCACAATGGATGCCACACGAGCCATATTAAGCGGTGTGGCACGTAAGGTACCCTGCCCCCACGCCCAGGCACACTGGCTCCAATTCATTTTACGGTATTCGTGCATCTCGGCACGTTTGTCTATATATTTGTTGTAGATACTTGTGCCTCGCTCGCTTGTGGCAGAAACTTCGGCATTGAACACAGATGTGTCTGATATGTCTTTCATGTAGAAGAAATAGGGTGTCAAAGACTTGTCAATAATTGTTTGTCCGTTTTTACCGATAGCCTCACGGTCAATACGCACACCTGTCGCTTTGTAAATCTCGCCTAACTGCTTATAAAGATTCATATCGTTTACGGAATTTACAAAATAGCAGTTTGATGACTCCACAATGGCATCGTGCAACGAAACATTTCCTGTCGGTTCGCCAAGTTTAGTATCTATTTTTTCTTCGGTGTAAACCATATACAACTTACTAATGGCTTCGGAGCCTTTCTTCATTATCCCTGCCATTGCCGACATCACTTTTGCGGTGGATCCGGGCTGAGTCTGGTAGGTAAGTCCCAAATCCCGGTCTGTGTAGGCAGTCCATTTTTTGTCTTTGCGGTTATCTGAATAGCTTACATGCCCCAAACTATCCTCTTCTCTCAAACGCCGGTAATTCGGTAACGGATAGTTGGCCGATGTGAGTAAATCGCCTTTTTCCGCATCCAACACCACTACTGATATGCGCATCAGGTTATTGTTTTTTAAATTTGAAGACTGTACATATTCTTTGATACGGTTTTGCATATTTGTCTGCAACTTGGCATCCAAGGTAAGGTTCAAATCAAACTTTCCTTTGCTGACTTTTTCATTGTGCCTTTTCAGCGGCCTCCCTTCAAGGCCGCTCTTCAGAAACTTTCTCAAATCCTTGTTGTCACGCACCACATAATTGATGGTGTCGGGTTTGCTACCATCAATGAAACGACCTTTCGTTGTCCTAACCAAATTAATCCTGACCTCCTTCCCGTTCTCGTCTCGCATGATATTGTCGTAATCCCTCAAATAGGCAAGATGCTGCGCTTCAGCCATATATCCAATCGGATTATTTTCATTATAAGAGAAATAAAGTCCGTTATTTATATCACCAAGCATAAAGAACAAATGTTCGCCAAAAGGATAATAGCGTTTGGAATGGGCTTTCGCCAACGAATCCATTTTTGTCTTTTCCAAACCACAGTTTTTCAACTTGTCCAACACTTCCTCCTTGCCCAGCAAGCCTTTGTCGCTTGTGGCCAACAAAACGCCATTGCGGTCATAGATATTCCCCGCCCACATTTCTTTGGTCAGCAGGGCAATCCTGGGGTTATATTCAATGAGGGGTTCACCTTGGTTGTTATACACAAACGCAGGATGAATCAAGGTGTTTCCACATTTCCAAAAACCATAGTACTGCCAGACACACAAAGTAAACAAAGCCAGCACGACAAACGTCCAGCTTACAATGGAAACGGGATAGTTGTATTCACCAACACTACGCTTCCGCACCGTTTTCTCTATCTCAGAACCCTGTTCTGCGCCTGCCCTTTGAGAAAAAGAGAGCACAACGCCAAAAGCAATCAGGTTAAGTATCATACTTACCCTGCCATAGCTTAAAAAAGGCACTGTGATGCCCGTAAGCGGAATCATGCCTGAACTGCCCAAAGCAATAATAAAGAACTGCACACCCGTTACAATGGCCACACCTGAACAGAAATAAAAGGCAAACGGATGTCCAGCCCTGTATCCGACCACAATCATCCTTCGAAGCAAAATGGCCAACACCAGTGTCACAACCAACAATCCTATCCAACCGGTCTCCTCCCCGATACTTGACAAAATCATGTCGGTATGGAACGCAGGGATGAGGTTCGGATTACCCTTCCCAAGCCCCTGGCCGGTAAGTCCGCCTGTGGCTATGCCCCACAATCCGTTAGCCACTTGTGTGTTGCTCACTGCCTCTGCATTGGTGCCGGCATGCTCAATATCCAAATCACCCCATGTGTTCACGCACATCTTAGTCCGTTGTTCAAAACGCGCTGCCACTTCTGTTCCTGCCAGACCCGGAATCTTCTGCATGACCTGTCCGCCAAAGACAAAAGCAAAAACAAGCATGTTCATGATAAGTGCCGTCTCAAAAAACTGTTTGTGGCGCAGCCATCCGAATGCTATCCAAGCAACGAACCAAAGCATCGCACCTAACAAAGCGACCTCACTGCTCAAACCATTTGCTGTCCGACCCATTATAGCTCCCACAATCATAAATACAGCGAAGCTGATCACGCCATAGATGAGCATGGCGAAATCGCAGGTGAAAATCCGTTTCCACTTGTCATTCTCGCTCAAATTCTCAAGGTTGACCTTTGATTTCACCAACGAATACAATAATACAAAGGTCACACCCAGCACCAAAGCAGGTCCCATATCACCAAGCCACGCATACAATCCCATCAGCACAACAAGACCAATTATGACCCATCCCAACGTTTTTCCCTTGCTCCATAGCTTGTTCCCCATCCGTTTGCTGCTTGGACGGCTGTATTCGACAATCGTATCCGCACGTTGCGTGTAAAATGCAGCCATAAACAATAATATCAAATACTTGGCTATCTCACTCGGCTGAAAAGTGAGAGGTCCTAATTTCAAATTCACTTTCATGCCCCCGATAGATTGTCCTATCGGTGTTAACAACATAACGGTAAGCAGAATAGCAAGCAACAACCAACCGAAACCTTTGGGCAACTTTTGGCAAAAGCGTTCCACATTGTCACTTAGTTTGTGAATCTGCAAAACATTCAACAGACCGAACGGCAGGCTAAAAATCAGCAAAAACAACGCCCCAGTCTTTTTCAACCACGTATAATCTCCGGACAATATGGGTGCCAGCCATGCTACTTTCCGTTTAAATGGTAGGAACAACCAATTTAATGTAGCAAGCACTGTGTCAAATTCTAATTTATAACGATTCTGATAAAACTTAACAATATCAATAAATTGTATCACGATTACCGCAGACAAACCCATCAGTACTCCTTTAGCCATATCTACTCCTCGCAATTCTTCCGTCAACGGATTTTGTATAGCGAACATGAATATCACACAAAAGCCTGTCAGAAACATGGCGGTGCCAATCATCACAGGATCGAAGTTTCGCTTTTGGAAAACTAATACGAGAGAGAGCAGCCACCAACCAAGCAATATCAGCACAAACCATTTTATCACCGTAGCTTTGTATTCAGCAGGGGTACGTACCGTGATTGCACCATCATTCTTTATTTGTCTGAGCGTAGCATTATCAATCATTTGAACGCGATGCTCTTGTTGAATAAATTTGTAGATATACTTCTCCTTCTTAAATTTGCCCTTATGAATACCTTTCGTCATACCGTATTCAAAACCAATTTTAATAGGTAACACACTATATCCCCTACTTGTATCAAGTCTATTGAATTGTGCCTTACCATGAGAATCTGTTTTAACGAATATGGTATCATTTTTTTCAACACCCGTAGAATCAAAACAATAAGTTACTAAACGAATTGGCACATCTCCACATGCGATTTCTTTTTCTGTTTCAACGATTACACAAATACTCCCATTACCCAAATCATTAGCCATATATTCCGTCTTCAGTTCATTAGCACTCGGCAAACTATCAGACAGGCCTATCAGTTCTTTTGATTTTCTCACCTTATTGGACAACACGCCTAACGAATCCGCAACCATCATGGGAACCTGACCATAAGCCCGCTTCTGAAGATGATAAAGATTGGGATATTCCAATCGTTTTAACCGGGCCACCAAGGTATCTGCAACATATTCCGCATCCTTTTTTTCTGCCAAATAGCCATTGTTAAGCAAAACTTCCTCCAAAACAGCATTTGACGTTTTGGATGACAGATTCACCGCACGGGATTCGGTGTAATCCTTTTCGATCTTGTCAAACAAAGGTTTAAGATTGTGCAATAATGCGAACAACAACACGCATAAAACCAATGTAGAAAATAATATGGCATATTTTCGGATACCAGATAGACTTTTGATAGCCATTTAACCATCAGCTTTTTCCCCCGGCTGACACCCCCACCGGCAAACTAACAAACCTTTTGAAATCACATAAAAAAAACGCGGGTATCAAGCTCATCGCCTTACCGTACGGATGCGCATGTAGTTGCGAGATCCGATACGCCGCAGATAAAACGTCAGCTCAACGTCTTACTTTATGTTCACCCTTTCCTGCATCCCTACTGTGGACTTCGGAAAAAGCGGCGCAAAAGTAATCATTTTTTGAATACGGATTCACCGAATGCAAAAAAAAAAAAGTTAAGATGTTAAAATGTGAAGATGTGAAGAAAAGTTTAAACTTCTCAAACCTCTTAAACTTCTCAAACCTTTTAAACTCCTTAACATCTTAACTAAAAAAATCATTCAATCAACACATCCTGAACTCCTGTCAGCGGCGTTTCAAGTCCTGCAATTGTATTCAATTGGTTAATCGCAGTCTGCCGCAAAAGTTCAATCCGCTTTTCCTGTTCCATTCCCTGTTCAATAAGAATGGCATTGTAGCTTTCAAGGTTGGCAAGCACCAAAAGCTGGCTTATATCCGCATAATCGCGGATATTGCCTTTTAGATTCGGATTCGCGTCACGCCACTCTTTTGCGGTCATGCCAAACAACACCACATTCAGCAAATCCGCCTCATCCGCATAAACAAATGATTTCTGAAGTAAAGTGGTCAAATTCGACCACTTTAAACTGGGGATTGTGTATCATTTCCCAAACTCCAAGAAATTCAATCGTATATCTATTTCTTAACCAGTTTTTTATCACATCAGCCGCCCTCGAATCATTCGATTTAGCGGTTGCCATATCAGTCAAACTGATGTAATCAAGATTATTGTAGTTAATTACGGATATTTCCGTTTGCTGCACATTAATTTTAGCCATATCAAAGTGTTAATTTACATTTGTTTCATCTTTCTGCCTCCCGCCCTCAACCCCGTCAGGGCTCCGGACGTTTGACGCTGCAAAAGTACTCAAAATCCGAACACGGACTCCCCATGCGCGGAGAAAAATATTCCCAAGATTTTCAATTCTGCATTTTTTCCGGGAGAGAGCGGCAGGTTGAATCGGATTATTGATTACCTTTGCAGTTTTGAACAAAAAAAGGAGAGCATCATGATAAAGCGCAAGGAGGAAATGGAGACAATATATCCGGAGCATGTATGCAACGGACTGGGTTCCATTGAAAAAAAGTTTGTCTTCTCCACGGAGGAGATGCTGGACAAGGCCAAAATGTTCGCACGCATCACCCTGCCGGATGGCAGCAGCATCGGCGAACATCCGCACCAGCCGGAGGCTGAAATCTACTATATTTTGGAAGGCGAAGTGGTGGTGACCGACAATGACCGGCAGGAGATTCTGCATCCGGGCGATGCAGTCTTCACCGGAAACGGGGACCGGCACAGCGTCACCAACGCAAGCGGCAAACCGGCTGTACTGATGGCAGTAATACTCTGGTAAAAGTAATAAATGTGAAGATGTGAAGAAAAGTTTAAACCTCTTAAACCCCTTAAACCTCTTAAACTTCTTAAACCCCTTAACAACTTAACAAAACTCAAAAGGTAATGAGCATAGCAAGCAATATCAACGACATACGCAGTCATCTGCCGGAGCACGTAAAGCTGATAGCGGTATCAAAGTTCAAGCCGGTCAGCGACCTGATGGAGGCATACAATGCCGGGCAGCGGCTTTTCGGGGAGAACAAGGCGCAGGAGATGACCGCAAAGCACGAGGTGATGCCAAAGGACATCGAATGGCACTTTATCGGACACCTGCAGACCAACAAGATAAAATACATCATCCCATACGTGCACTGCATCCACAGCATCGACAGCGCACACCTTTTAGCCGAGGTGGACAAACAGGCGGCCAAGCACGGACGCACCGTCCCCTGCCTGCTGCAGTTCCACATCGCCACGGAGGAGACCAAGTTCGGCTTCTCCTATGAGGAGGCGGTGGAGATGCTGCAGTCGCCGGAGTTCCGGACATGGGAACATATAGCCATCCACGGCGTGATGGGCATGGCGACCAACACTGAGGACAACGAATTAATCCGGAAGGAGTTCCGCACTCTGAAAAACTGTTTTGACCGGCTGAAGGCCGATTATTTTCCGCAGCAGGAATCCTTCCGCGAAATATCGATGGGAATGACCGGCGACTACCCCATCGCCATTGAGGAGGGCAGCACAATGGTCCGTATCGGCAGCGCAATTTTCGGCGCACGGAATTACCAACTTTAACAAACATCTGTAACCATGACATTTGAAGAGAAAATCACCCAAGCGGTCATCGAAAGTATCAAGGAATTATATGACAGCACAGTCGGCGCGGAAAGCGTCACGCTGCAAAAGACGAAAAAGGAGTTTGAAGGGGATTTCACCCTCGTGGTGTTCCCGTTTTTGAAAATGTCCCGCTGCAAACCGGAGGATACCGCACGCCAGATTGGTGAAAAGCTGCTGGAGAAGCTCCCGTTTGTACAGGATTTCAACGTAATCAAGGGATTCCTGAACATCAGCGTCAGGCCGGAGGAATGGATCGGTTTTGTCAGCCAGGAATGCGGGAACGACCGCTATGGGGTCAAGACCGCACCGGAGGGAGCCGCACCGGTGCTCATCGAGTTCTCCTCCCCCAACACCAACAAGCCGCTGCATCTGGGCCATGTGCGCAACAACCTGCTGGGCGACTCCGTCTCACGCATTCTGGAGGCGGACGGCAACCGCGTCATCAAGGTGAACCTGGTGAACGACCGGGGCATCCACATCTGCAAGTCGATGATTGCCTGGCAAAAATACGGAAACGGCGAGACGCCAGAATCCTCCGGCATGAAGGGTGACCACTTGGTCGGCAAATACTATGTGGAGTTCGACAAGCACTACAAGGAGGAAATCAGGACGCTGACAGAAAGCGGCATGAGCGAAGAGGAGGCGGAAAAGAAGGCCCCCATCCTGCTGGAGGCGCAGGCCATGCTCCGCAAATGGGAGGAGGGCGACACGGAGGTCCGCACGCTCTGGGAGAAAATGAACAGCTGGGTTTATGACGGCTTCGAGGCCACATACCGCACCATGGGAATCACCTTCGACAAGACATATTATGAATCGAACACATATCTTTTAGGGAAAGAGATTGTCAAGGAGGGGCTGGACAAAAAGGTGTTCTACCGCCACACAGACGGCTCCGTCCGCATCGACCTGAGGGAGGATGGACTGGACGAGAAGGTGCTGCTCCGCTCCGACGGCACATCCGTCTATATCACACAGGATCTGGGCACCGCCCTGACCCGCTACAACGAGTTCCATCCGAGCAGGATGATATATGTGGTGGGCAACGAGCAGAACTACCATTTTGACGTGCTCAAGCTGATACTGGGGAAAAAGCTGGACTACGACTGGGGAAAGAGCATCCACCACCTCTCCTACGGCATGGTGGAGCTTCCGTCGGGCAAGATGAAGTCCCGCGAGGGCACCGTTGTCGATGCGGACGACCTTATGGCCGACATGATCGCCATGGCTGCGGAGAACACCGCCCAGATGGGCAAGACCGACTTCACCCCCGAAGAGGCGGCAAAATTGGCCGAAACAGTCGGTTTGGGCGCATTGAAGTATTTCATCCTGAAGGTGGATCCGAAAAAAAACATGATGTTCAACCCCAACGAATCGATTGATCTGAACGGCAACACCGCCCCCTTTATCCAATACACCCACGCGCGTATCCGCTCCCTGCTGCAGAAGGCCGGCTTCAGCTTGGAGAACGGCACGTTGGACAGCAACACCGTATTGGGCGACCCCGAAAAGGAGATTATTCGCACGCTGTACGACTATCCTGCCTGCGTGGAACAGGCCGCCGCGGAGTTCAGCCCTGCGCAGATCGCCAACTACACCTACGAACTGGCCAAGAACTACAACCGGTTCTATCAGGAATGCCCAATCATGCGTGAGACCGACACGGCCAAAAGGCAGCTGCGGCTTGCAATCTCAGCCTTCACCGCCGATGTGATCCGCCGCAGCATGAAGCTGTTGGGCATAAACGTACCAGACCGCATGTAAGATGGAAGAGCTGCACCTTGTAACCGACCTTGCGCTGATCCTGATTTCGGCCGGAGTCACCACCATACTCTTCAAGTGGCTGAAACAGCCGCTGGTATTGGGCTACATCGTGGCCGGTTTCCTGGTCGGGCCGCACTTCAACCTATTCCCCACCATCACCCAGACGGCCGTCATAAGCGAATGGTCGGAAATAGGAATCATCTTCCTGCTGTTCGCCTTGGGGCTGGAATTCAGCTTCAAGCGTCTGTTCCAGGTAGGAAGCACCGCCTTCATCACAGCCGGTGTTGAAATAATAACCGTATTTCTGGCCGGATTCCTGACCGGCTACCTCTTCGGCTGGACCACCACCGAAAGCATCTTTCTGGGCGGAATGCTGGCCATGTCCTCCACCACCATTGTCATCAAGGCATTCAGCGACATGGGCATAAAAAAGCAGAAGTTCGCCGACATTGTGCTGGTTGTGCTGATAATACAGGATCTGGTAGCCATCCTCATGATGGTGCTGCTGCCCGCCATCGCAGTACGCAACAACCTGGACGGCAGTGAAATGCTGATGAGCATCATCAAACTGGTGTTCTTCATCATACTCTGGTTCCTGGTGGGAATCTATGTTTTCCCCTCATTTTTCAAATGGACACGCAAGCTCATCAACGAGGAGACGCTGCTGATTATATCGATAGGGCTCTGTTTCGGCATGGTTGCGCTGGCCACGAGCCTCGGCTTCTCCTCCGCGCTCGGTGCCTTTGTGATGGGTTCAATCCTTGGCGAAACCGTTGAGGGACACAAGATTGAAAAGCTGATGAAGAGCATCAAGGATCTGTTCGGCGCAATCTTTTTCGTATCGGTCGGAATGATGGTCGATCCACAGATTTTAGTGCAGTACTGGCTCCCCATCGTCATACTCTCGCTTGTGACCATCATTGTTAAGGCGGTGATGTCTGCGGCTGGCGTGCTGATGTCCGGCGAATCGCTGAAAGTTGCGGTGCAGACAGGTATGAGCCTCTCGCAAATCGGTGAGTTCGCCTTCATCATAGCCACATTGGGAAACTCGTTGGGCGTTATGGAGGACTACATCTATCCGGTGATTGTCGCGGTGTCGGTCACCTTCACCACCCCCTACTGCATCAAGCTGGCCGAACCGTTAGCGGACGGAATCGAACGGATATTACCCGACTCCTGGAAGGCGTTCCTGCTCCACCACCAGTCCCGCTCACACACGGTTAACCAACAGAGCGAATGGCGCAAACTGCTCGCCACCTATTTGAAGAACATATTGTTATACGGTGTGATACTGGTTGCCATCATGCTGGCGGCATTCCAATGGCTCAACCCATTCGTATGGAAGCATCTGGGGAGTTTCCTCTCCCCCTTCCTAATCGGATGTATAAATGCAGGGACAACAATCCTGGTCATGGCGCCCTTCCTGCGCGGCCTGATGCACCAGACACGACAGTCCGGCGAAACCTACCTGCACCTGTGGCACAACAGCCGCTTCAACCGCAGCGGCCTTATCGCCATGGTGCTGCTGAAGGCCTTCATTGTCTTTTTCTTCGTGATGAGCGTGCTGTTCAAGAACTTCAAATACTCCCCATGGGTCATGCTGCTGTTCGCCATCGCAATCATACTCTTCATCACCTTCTCGGAGAAGACACTGCGGCGTTACAGCCGTATTGAGAAGCGGTTCCAGCTGAATCTGAACCAGAAGGAGGCCATGGAGAAGATGGAGCATCCGATGGAGACCTCCTACAATTCGCAATTTGCCGGCAACGACATACACATGGAGGGCATCCGCGTCTCCGCCGACACGCCCTACATCGGGCAGACAATTGCGGAGGCTGACTTTCGTAAGAAGTTCGGCATCAATATTGTAAAAATCAAGCGCGGAAACCACACCATCACCCTGCCATCACCGCAGGAGCGGATTTACCCTTACGACAAGGTGCTTGTTTTGGGCAGCGATGCGCAGATTACCGCATTCATGAAGGAGATACAGTTTGAGGACGAGGCGGCACGGCAGACCGCACGGGAGAAGAATGTCGGGTTCTTCTCATTCATCATCGAGGCGGATTCACCCTTCATAGGGAAGCCGATTTTCGAAACCAATTTCCGCGAACTGGGCTTCATGGTCATCGGTATCGAGCATAACGGCGAAAAGGTCATGAACCCGGACGCCTCCATGCACTTCTCACTCAATGATGTGGTATGGGTCGCGGGCGAACGCCGCAACCTGCACCTGCTACTGGGGAGTTAGAACTCCTTCCACTGCATCTCGGCGCGGCAGGCGGCACGGCCGTCTCCGGAGCAGATTTCAAAGGCTGCAAAATCATCCTCCAGATGGGAAAGGATGTATGGTTTCTCATCCAGATGAATCTCATGGATATAGTTGACGTCGAAATGCCACAACTGACGGTTTGAGGCCCACTCGATCGGCACCTGGTCGAGCATCCATTGGATGTACTTCAGGCTGTTGACATGCCCGTTGAAATCCAAATCGCTATAGACAACCTTATGGTCCTCGCGGTGCGAGTATTCCGGCTGTGAAAGCAGCTTCTTGGGATATATGCCGCAGGTGGGGTATTCGGGATGCAGGTGGCGGATGATGCGCGGCTGGTTCAGCAGGTTGACGGCCTCGCGGCTCTTGAAGTCTATCATCGACCACTGGGTGACCGCATGGCCTATCTCCTTCCCCTCCGTGTCCAGAATGATGAAATTACGAACGCAGGCAATACGGTTGCACTCGCTTATCCAGGTCACAACCTGGAAATGGTCCATGTCGCGAAGAACCGTGCCCATCTCCACCACAGCCCGGGAAATGACCCAGGCAAGGTTTTTCTTCCGGATCTCATATACCCCAAGCTTGTGCTTCTGCGCATCCACATGGGCGGTACGCATCAGGTAGTCGAAAATAGAGACCATGGTGGCGCGGCCCACAAGGTCGGCATCCTTGGGCTCAATCATATAGGAATAGCGTTTGTTCCTAGGAATCCTCATGATCAGTTATTTTTTGATTTGACGGCGGCGATGGAGAGGAAAAGTCCCAGTATCACGCTGCAGAGCGCGGCGAACAGCACCTGCATGTCCGTAGGCAGCAGGAATGTGAGGGTATGGGCTGGGATCCAGAAAATGGGAATTGTTTTCTTAAATACAAAACCCCATTGAACCTTCCAGTTCAGGGAGCTGATGAACTCTTCCATCGGAATCCGGCTGGTCAGGCTGGAAAAACGGCCCTCATGCCTGGCAATCTGGTTGTCAAGGATTTTATGCATCGTCATGAACACCGGAGCGAAACTGGTATTCATCATCAGGCTGATGCAGAATGCTCCGAGCAGCTTCATGCCGGTAAAACCGCCCTTCATGGCCTCACTAATGCCGTCAAAGACAGTGAAGGTGTCCAGAAAGGCAGGAACCCCCATGCGGAAAATGCCCATGGCGGCGGCAATCCACATGCCGAAAACGCCCCACACCACCATGCGCGGCACCACGCCAAAACCCTTTTCCCAATAATGTCCGGTCTTTATGCGCAATCCCAGCATCTCACCGAAGGTGGCCAGTATGGCAAATTTCAGAAAAGCCATCGACATGGCATTCGCACGGTTCCATGCGGTGTATCCCGCATAGACGGTATCCGACAGGAAAAACGGTGCCAAAAACGCAGCAACCAACACGATTACAATAAAATCCGATTTCTTCATACTCTCATTTATATACATAAAGACAAGTGAATGAAAAAAATTTTTTTTTGACATCCACACTTTGTATTGGAATTTGATATATTTTTGCAAATCATTCTTTTAGCGAGATGATTAGTCGTAACTTTATAAGGATTAAAGTATTAGAGGCAATTTACGCCTACAGGGCATCCCACTGCACGGATGTGTTTGCTGCGGAAAAGCGGCTTGAACACGCCATGGAGGATTTTTACGCCCTTTTCCTCAAACTGCTGGCGCTCTTTCCTGCACTGGCCCGCATGGACAGCAAAATTCTGGAACTGAAAAAAGGAAGGATGCTGCCGACCGAAGAGGATCTGAAACCGAACTACAAATTTTCGGAGAACCGTCTGATCCAACAATTGGACAATAACCCATTGATAGAAAAAGCGGTCAAAAACAATGCGGTGGGTTGGGACAACGACTTGGACCAACTGTTCCTTAAACCATTCTACACCACTTTGCGCAATCAGGATTTCTATACGCAATACCTGAAATCAGGCGAGAACAGCTATGAGGAGGACAAAAACTTTGTGCTGCAACTGATTGAACTGTTCCTGCTCGAAAACGAAGAATGTGCCGCCTATTTGGGCGAAACCCGCCTGCATTGGAAGATTGACTATAACGATGCCATCATTGCGGTTTACAATGTTTTAAAAAAATACAACGAAAAACAGGCAGTTGAAAAGCCGCTTCCTCCCCTGTTCAAGCCCACACCTGACAGTCCCAAATCCGAAGATGAGATCTTCATGCGGGACCTGTTTGTCAAGACCATTACGGATGACAAGGAATACGAACAGATTATCGCACAATGCATCCGCAACTGGGAGTTGGACCGCATCGCCAACATGGACCTTATCCTGCTCAAAATGGCGCTGTGCGAACTGATGCACATGCCCTCCATCCCTATTCGTGTGACAATGAACGAATACATCGAACTTGCAAAATACTACAGCACGCCCAAAAGCCGTATATTCATCAACGGTGTCCTGGACAACGCGCTGAACATGCTGCGCACCGAAAACCGGATGCACAAACAGGGAAGAGGGCTCATGGGATGAAACCTCTTCTGCCGGCAATTCTGCTCACCATTATTTTTACACTGCCTTCGGCAAGTGGCCATGCACAGGAAAACGCGGCCGATTCGGCACGATATACGAGGCTATGCGCCATGCTGCAACCTTATAACATACCATTCAACACAGCATTGGGAGATTCGGTTCGCTACCGGCTGCACCACGAAAAAAAGGAAAAAAAACTTCAGGCCCTTTATCTTGACATTAAACCGGATATCATGGCCGCATTCCGCAACTGCGGACTACCCGACTGCTTCCAATATCTGCCTCTGGCACTAAGCCACATGTCGCTGCAGGCCGAATCGGCGCATGACCGGGCCGGCATCTGGATGATTCCACGACTGACAGCAATACGCTACGGACTGCGCTGCGACTCATTGGTGGACGAACGCTACGACCCTCAGAAAGCCTCCGCCGTGGCCGTGGCTGAACTGCAAAGGCTGCTCAAGCTGTACGAAGGGAACATTTGGGAATGCCTGCTGGCCTACTGCGCCAGCCCTGTCGCCGTAAACTCCGAAAAGATACGGCTCGGAATGGATAACCCCTCACCCTGGCAATTACAGGAATCGGAACGTATCGGCATGGAGAACCATCTGGCATCAATGCTTTCATGGTTCTATGTCATGCACGGGCAGGAGGTTCCGCAACGCAACACATTGCACGGAATCGTGACCGAAAAGCCAATTATCCGCAGCCAGATGCTGGAATATTTGAATTGGCCTGAAAGCCAGTTTGAACGCCAGAATCCGACCCTGAAGGGATGGCACATGCCCGCAGGCACAAGAATCAGCCTCTCTCCTGAGATGCTGGCCCGCTGGACAACGGCACGTGACACCATATATCTGATGTACGAACAGCACCGGACAGAGGATTCGCTTGCAAAAGTCCGCGCAGACTCCCTGCTGCATGTGCAGGATTCGCTACAACAGGCAAAGGCGGCCAAAGAGAGCAGCACAATCATCCACACGGTGAAAAGCGGTGAGACATTGGGCGGGATTGCCGCCAAATACCACGTCAGCGTGGCCGACATCAAACGGTGGAACGGGCTGAAAGGCGACCTGATCCAAATCGGACAGAAACTTAAAATCGAACGATGAAAGCCTCCCCACTCCTTCTGCTTCCGCTGCTTTTCCTTGCATGCAACCGTGAAAAGCCGCTGCACGCCATCCACGGCGAGGCGTTCGGCACAATATATGAAATCATGTACGCCGGTGCGGAGGATGACCTGCGGACTGCCCTGCTGAGCGATTCGCTATTCCGCGCTTGTAACAGCGAATTCTCCATTTTCGACTCACTCTCCCTTATTTCGCGGCTGAACCGGAACGAGACGGACAGCCTGGACGAAGGGCTTTGCAAGGTGATAAGCCGCTCAATAGAGCTCTCCGAGGCCACCGGCGGCGCCTTTGACATAACCGTAGGGTCATTAGTCAACGCATGGGGCTTCGGCAACACGGGCAGGCAGATTCCTTCCCAACAGACAGTTGACAGCCTGATGCAGCTGACCGGCTACAGGAAAATACAGGTGGATGACAGTAGAATCAGAAAGGATGACAAACGCATACAGCTAAACCTCAACGCCATTGTCAAGGGATACATTGTGGACAGGACGGCGGAACTGCTTGGCAGGAGGCATCCGGACCTTCTGGTGAACATCGGCGGGGAGATTGCCTGCCGTGGCAGACGCCCAAACGGCCAGCCTTGGACCATCGGCATACAGCTGCCCACGAATGACAGTATGGAAACTGGAACATACACCCACCGCTTCCACCTGCAGGAAGGCAAGGCTGTCGCCACTTCGGGCGATTACCGCCGCTACCTGACCGACAGCACAGGCCGCCGCTACTCACACATAATCGACCCGAGAACCGGCCGTTCCGAACAGTCGGACCTGCTGAGCGCAACAGTCATCGCGGAGGACTGCATGACCGCCGACGCGGTTGCCACCGCCTGCATGGTATTGGGCAAAAAAGGTTCGCTTGAACTTATGGCCGGACATCCCGAATGGGCAGCCTGCATCATCAGCCACGAAAATGGGAAATGGGCGGTCACCACCACCCGCAATTTCCCGAAAAGCCTCCCATAGCCGCCGTAAGGCATACGGAAGAGGTCAGGCAAACAACTGCCTGCAAACCTCCCCCACCTTACTGTAAATCTCCTCCTCACCCTCAACACGGCGGTTCTCCATCAGCACACGGCCGTCGCAAATGAGCGTGTCGGCGTGATAGCCGTTGGCGGAATAGACCAGATTGGATACAAAATTGAAATTTGGCACGAAGGCCGGAGTTTGCAGGTCGTAGAGCACCAGATCGGCCAAAGAGCCCTCCGCGATTATTCCAGCATCAATGCCAAGGATTTCCGCGCCGCCGCGCGTGGCGGTATGGAAAATGTCGCCCGCCTTGACAGCCGTCGGGTCGAAGCGCCAGGCCTTCCCCATCAGTGATGCCATGCGCATCGCCTCAACCATGTCAAGGTTGTTGGAGGAGGAATTTCCGTCCGTACCCAATCCGATGCGGACACCCTTGGCCCTCATCTCCTCATATCTGAACTGGTATCCGGAGGCAAGTTTCAGGTTGGAGGCGGGATTGTGCACCGCGCTCGCCCCGTGGTCGGCCATCAGCTGTATTTCATGGTCGGAAAGCCACAACGCATGTGCGAAAATGACATTCTCACCCAAAAAACCGATGCTATCCAGCCACTCTATAGGACGCATGCCATGCTGTTCCAGACAGTCATTCACCTCCTTTTCAGTCTCATTGGCGTGCATGTGTATAAGCAGATGATGCTCACGCGCATAGGCGGCAACGGCACGCAGCACCGGCTCCGGCACAGTGTAGATTGCATGTGCCCCGATGGTGAGTGTGACACGCGGACCGAACTCGCCCGCATGGGCCATGTCCGCATCCATCTTCGCCCTCGCCTCGTCCGCCGTCATTTTCATGGAGGGATCCATCACAAGACCGGCAATGAATCCGCGCAGTCCGGAATCCTGCGCCGCCTTGGCGACCACCGGCAGGTTCATATACTGGTCGTTGAAGCAGGTGGTGCCGGTTCTGATCATCTCCAGACAGGCCAGCCGCGCACCCCAATAATACATTTCGTCGGTCATTTTCGCCTCGTGCGGCCAGATTTTCTGCGTCAGCCAGGGCATCAGCTCCATATCGTCCGCAAATCCGCGGAACAATGTCATCGGCACATGGGTGTGCATGTTCACAAAACCTGGGGCGACCGCCTTCCCCGCCCCTTCAATGACCTTGTCGGCCGTTGCCTCAATATGCGCGGCCACACGGACGATGCGGTTTCCCGAAATCAGGATGTCAACCGGCATCCCCCTGTACTCAACCTGATGTATAAGTATGTTCATGACTAAATATTAATTATTTATTTCTTTCTTTAAAAACCAAGTCCGAACATGGACCAGAACTTCTCTTCCATCTCCTTCCACCTCAAGACCGTGGAGCCGCATATATCGGCCGTATAGCCGTTGAGCAACGTATGGATTTCATTCTCATTCTTCTCTTTTTTAAGATCCTTCACCCGATCCTCCAAAGCAGGCAGGTCGTTCAGAACCTTCTCCTCATAGTAGGCCACGTTATCCTCCACGGTTTTACGGGTCCTGCCCCATGCGACCGTCGCCAGTTTGTTGGCTTTCCGATATTTCCACACAATGGACTGGTCGTCATAGCCGTGCTGTCCGCAACGTTCGAACAGCGACGGCAGCTGCGAAGTGCCGCAGAAGATGGGTATGCGCGGACTCTCCGCCGGGTTGTCCACGCTGAACCAGCATACACCGCCGATTTCATCGGGCAGCTCTTCGCGCAGCTGGATGATGTGCGAATAGGAGCACCATGCCACCGAAACCGTCCGGCGGAACTTGACCGCATCCTTCTGCAGATAATTGAAGGTGTTCAGCATGTTGTTGCCCATCCAGGGGTTCGCCACCGGACTGGTGATTGTGTCCGTATATATTTTCCCTGTGGAATCCTTCCGTTTCACGGGCATCTTAAGGTTCTGTGTCATGTCAAGTTCCGTACCCTTGAAGGTGGAGCGGAACAACGCCATCACCTTGCGGACATCCACC
>CACYHG010000046.1:7218-26561 GCA_902774175.1 uncultured Bacteroidota bacterium | reverse complement strand
AAACCATATTGCGTCCTGTGCGCCTCATCGGCAATTACAATAACATTGCTGCGGTCTGTGAGCGTGTCGTAAACATTGCCCGACTCAGGTTGGAACTTTTGGATAGTGGTGAATATCACGCCACCCGACTGCACCGACAACAGTTTCTTCAAATGCTCGCGGCTTTCAGCTTGGACTGGTGTCTGCCGCAACAATTGTTTCGCACCTGTAAAGGTATCGAAAAGCTGGTCGTCCAAGTCGTTGCGGTCGGTGATGACCACAATGGTCGGATTGTTGAGCTGCTGCACAATCTTGCCTGTATAGAACACCATCGTCAACGACTTGCCGCTGCCCTGCGTGTGCCACACCACACCGGCACGATGGTCACCGGGCTGCTGTTCCTGTACGGTATTGAAACCGTAGTTGGCAGGCGATTCCGCAACAATGGATTTTTGGTTGATGCCTGTAGCCCGCAAGGTTGACTCCACCGCCTTGTTGACGGCATAGTATTGATGGTAGGCGGCTATCTTCTTGACGGTCTTAATCGTGGTCAGACCTGTCTTCAAATCTTCTTGTTTCTGTTTCTCAAACACCGTGAACGACTGAATCAGGTCAAGTAGGGTATCCTTACGCATCATGCCATTGACCAGCACCTCCAGTTCGCTTACCAAATGTGAAGCGATGTTCTCTCCGTCCTCGCTCTTCCAAGCCGTAAAGCGGCTGAAGCCCGCCGAAAGCGAGCCTGCCCGCGCCTCCAGCCCATCGGAGATAACGACTAATCCATTGTATGTAAACAACGATGGTATCTGCTGCTTGTAAGTCTCAATCTGACGATAGGCACTTTGAAGGGTGGCATTCTCATCGGCTGCATTTTTCAGTTCGAAGATGACCAATGGCAAACCGTTCACAAACAAAACCACATCCGGACGACGATTATGACCATTTTCGATGATGGTGAATTGGTTGACTACCGTAAACTCGTTGTTCCACGGGTCGTTGAAATCGATGAGCCAAACTCTTGCACCGCGTTCCACACCGTCTTTATGAACTGACACAGGCACGCCTTCCGTAAGCAGACGATGAAACTCATCGTTGTTGGCCAGCACATCAGGCGAACTGATACGCAACACTGTCTTCACCGCCTCATCCTGAACCTGATAAGGCAACGACGGATTGAGCCGCTTTACAGCAGTTTCCAACTTGTCGCGCAGCACCACCTCCTCGAAACTGGCACGCATTGGCGTTTCGCCATCGGGCGCAATGTCGGGGCCATAAAGATACTTGTAGCCTTTGGCTTTCAGCTGGTCGATAAGCATTTGCTCAATATCTGATTCATGGAGTTGGGTCATAATCGAATCATTTTGCAAAAACAAATATATCTCAATTTCAAATTTTGCACGCGCGTGTGCAAAATCTTCTTCAGAGTATTTTCTCTATTCCTCATATCTATGTCTTTCGCCATGTTCAATTCAATTTGCAAAGATAACCATTTCTCAATTACAGATTGTGAACACACGTGTTCACAATTTCACTTCCCCGCTTATCAGCCTCGGCAGCAACCCGTCTCGCGTCTGAATGAGGGTTTGGATTTGCTTTTGATTGCTATATATTTTGTCAAAAACCGTTTGTGTCTGTTCTTTAAATGAATCCATTGTTTTTTTGTCTGGTATTGGTATCATCATATCCTTAATCATTGCTGAATTAATAGATGTTACAATTGATGATGTCGTACCCAGCATATCATATTTATATGACTTCAAAAACAGATACAAATACTCTTTTGTGAATGGAGTTGAATTGTTGAATTTAAAATGCGCAATTGCCTCATTTGACAACATTTTCTCTGTTGTAATCCCCACGCGTCCAACCGTCATCTTAAAACTCAAAACCACCGTATTTACTGGAATTACAGGTATACTAAATGTTTCAACAGCTTCTTCTGTAAGATATTCGGAAGTATTAAACAAGAACACTGAATCTCCACCCATATCTTTTATGGATAACCATTTTACATCATTTGGGTTTGTTGAAAACCATTTTGACTCCTTTCTTGGCGGAGTCCTTCCAATTGAAACATCAACAACTTGTTTAAGAGGCTGCTCCTCCCACTCCTCCTTAGCCTCCACCACAAACCACTGCCTGAAGAGCGTTTCCGCCATCTGCTCCAAGGTGGCGTTCTCGCGGTGCAGAAGGTCTATCTTGTCGTCCAATGAACTCAACACCCCCGCTATCCGCTTTTGCACTTCAATCGGCGGAAGTTCTAATTCTATTTCCCTGAAATTCTTTAGTGGCTGTGCTAATGCGGGAACTCCTACTTGATTTGCAAAAGATAGAATTTTATGCTGACCTACTCTTGTGTGAAAATAGTATACTAAAAATGGGGCATCAACCTTTGTTACATCAAAAGTTGCTCTGAATTGTCTTTGTGAAACCAAATATTCCAAATATTTTGAATTGTCCGGTATGTATGCGATTTGTCCTACGTTTCCACTAATAGTCACAACAACATCATTCCTTTTAGCAATGGCTCTATGAAGACTCCTTGCTTTTTCTTCAGTGACATATTTGGTTATATTATCAGTCACTTTTACTCCCTTTAGATTTGCACCGTCTATAATAGGAAAGCCCGACTCAACAAAACACTCTACTTTTAGATTGGAGCCAAACGGACCTGCGGCAATATCTTTGATCAGATCTCCCAACTTATATTCTTTCCACTCGGTCATAGGCTCCTTAATTTTGGACGCAAATTGGACATTTTCAACTTGCTTGTTATCAGTATGTTATCTTTATATAACATCGTTTTCCCCTTGTTTTGAACGTATTTTTTGGCCCATTTTTGGCCCTTTCAAATTATTTCAAATTGGACGCAAATTGGACATTTTTAACTATTTGTATATCAACATATTACAAGTTTATAGCCATCATTTCACCTTCTTTTCCATATCAAAATTGGACGCAAATTGGACATTTTCAATCATTCTATCTCTCCTCGCTTCTTCATCTCTTCTATTCCCAAATCATAAGCTCTTGCCATAATAGCAGAATTCTTAATATATTCATCGGATACTCTATAAGCAGTAGAAGCACCTTCTCCCTCTTTTTCCAAATAATGTCCTTCAACAAGCTGAGTAATAACAAGTCTTACTTGTCGTCTGGTCAAATGTCCATCCAACAAGCTCACAAAGTCTTTCATTTTTGCAATCTTGAACTTCGTCAAATGAGGCATTACCACAGATAACACTTGTTCTATTCCCCAGTCATCCCTTTTAGAATACTCTCCCTCCTTCCCGCAAAACTCATAATAGCTCTTCGACAAAATATAGTAAGTACCTCTTGTCTTTCCACGTTTTTCAATGAGTCCACGATCAAAAAGAGTTTTCAACATCTCTTTATCAACGTCATTCGACTTGCCTTCTCTGATGCTGTTTAAAGCTAATACTTCAAAAACAGACAACCTGTCTTCCTCCGACAAATCCCGTTGCTCCGAATCCAAAAACAATGCGAAAGCCTTATCCTTAATAACCGCCGAAAGATGAAGTTCGACCCTAAATGGATCGCTATGGGAGTAATCTGGTTTGTCCTTGCCTTCCGAAAGTGTGTTTTTATATATCTTATCAACACCTTGTCCCGAACGCTCAACGATACCAGTCTTGGCAAGCACATCAGCTAGCAGTCTGTTTCGTGGAGTGCTTTGTACACGCAAAAGATTATCGATGGTAACACCTAAAGGAAACCCTCCGGCATTCATGACAATCATTTTCTGCGGGTATTGCTTAATCACTGTCTCGCTGGTGCGCCTATAGTCTCTGTGAGAAATCGCGTTGTTAATAGCCTCTCGTATAACCTCTTCATTAAAATAAGGTATGTTGAAGATATATGAATTCTCATTGACATCAATTTTATCATTTCTCAAATCAATATCGTGCCAAAGCAAATCAATCATCTTGTAGAAAGGCTGTCCGTAAAACTGCCTGTTCGTATATGGAACTAACGATTCCGATTTTCTGAATTCAACGATGACGGAAGCCTGAGGAAGTCGGCTTTTCAACACCTCTTCCTTGCCAACAAGAATCAACGCTGCATTGGTTATTTTGCCATCTTTAATAAGATTCAAATCACTGAGTACTTGTTCATCAGGAAGTGTAAGAAAATCTGGATTTTTCTGTTTAGTCGCATACTTTTGTTTTAAAATGCGTATAGCTTCCTTATCAAGATCATCAATGGTAAGACCTTGACAAATATCAGCAGAGAAATCCGGTTCGTGTTCTTGGAGGATGCTGAAAATCATCTCATCGGACATAGGTTTCAGTTCCTCACCGACTCTCATCAATGCAACATCCTCGAATCGGAACAATTTTCCCACAGGGCGAGGAGGAATTTCTATCACAAGCACACGACCTTTTTTATTCGCTTCGTCTTCATATATTTCATATATAACAGGCCGGATTTGAGTATCTCTGTAAATATCGCTTTCCAACTCTCCAATATGTCCCTCGCTTTGCTTTGTTCCCACAACCTCGTGAGGATAGGCATCTTTCATGCCTAAAACAAGATGTCCACCCCCTTCATTGCACAAGGCGGTAACATAACCGAGAATACATCTCCTCCGTTCACTTGGTTTTACGCGGCTACCCCCATCGTAAGCAAAGTTCCCTTGTTCAGCTTTCTTGAACTCTACTTTGTCTTCCGATTCCCTAAACCGCTTTAATTGTTCTATTGTTAATCTATTCATACTCATTCTATTTTTATCTTCCCCAAATTCTCCAGAATCACCTTGTTCAACCGTTCCTCTTCCTTCAGTTGCTCCTCAAACTCGGCTTTCAGGGCGGTGAAACGCTCGGCGAAGTTGAAGTCGTCCTCCTCTTCGGGCAAACCTACATAACGGCCTGGAGTGAGCACATAGTCGAGTTCCGCCACTCGGCTTACTGGTACCGAAGCGCAGAAGCCGGGAATATCTTGATAGACGGTGCCTTCGACAAGCTCAGGCACCGATGTTACGCTGGAGGTTGAACCCACGCTATCGGTGGTTGAGCCTGTCGAAACCACCGATGATTCATCGCGCCATAGATGATAAGTGCGGGAAATCTCCTTAATATCCTTTTCCGAAAGTTCGCGTGTGCGGCGATTGATGAGATGGCCTTTGTTGCGAGCATCGATAAAGAGGATTTCTCCTGCGCGTTTGGTGCGGTTGCGTGTAACAAACCACAGGCAAGCGGGGATCTGGGTGTTCAAGAACAACTTGGCAGGGAGGTTTACTATACATGCAATCAAGCCTTTGTCGATTAAAGCCTTGCGAATTTCGCCCTCACCGCCCGTTTTCGAGGTCAGTGAGCCTTTGGCCAACACAAAACCTGCCTGTCCGCTTGGGGCAAGGTGATAGATAAAGTGCTGAATCCAAGCGAAGTTGGCATTGCCGGTTGGCGGCAACCCATATTGCCAGCGGGCATCGCTGCGCAGCTGGTCGCCGCTCCAGTCGCTGTCGTTGAACGGCGGATTGGCCATAACGAAATCGGCCTTCACGTCGCGGTGTGCATCATTGAGGAACGATCCTTCGTTATTCCACTTCACCTGCGAGGCGTCAATGCCACGAATGGCGAGGTTCATCTTGCACAAACGCCAGGTGGTCTGGTTGCTCTCCTGCCCGTAAACGGAAATGTTCTCAATCCTTCCCTGATGCTCCTTCACAAACTTCTCGCTCTGCACAAACATGCCGCCAGAGCCGCAGCAAGGGTCAAGCACACGGCCTTTGTACGGCTCCAACATATTTACCAACAGTTCCACAACACTGCGCGGCGTGTAGAATTGTCCGCCCTTCTTGCCTTCGGCCAAGGCAAACTCGCCGAGAAAATACTCAAAAACATGTCCAAGTAAATCAGCGCTTTTGGTACTGGTGTTCTGCAAAGTGGAGTTGCCAATCAAGTCGATGAGCTCGCCCAAACTGGTCGGGTCAAGATTAGGACGGGCAAACACCTTGGGCAGCACGCCTTTCAGCGACTTGTTCTCGCGCTCAATCACATCCATCGCATCATCAATATACTTTCCTATCTGCGGATTCTTGGCATTAGAAACCAGATAACTCCATCGGGCATTGGCCGGAACATAAAACACATTTTCAGCGGCATATTCCTCCCTATCCTCAGGGTCGGCGCCATCGGCCTGCTGTTCCACCAATTGATTATACAATTGCTCAAACGATACCGAAATGTAGCGCAGGAATATCAATCCTAACACCACATGTTTGTATTCCGCCGCGTCAATGTTCTTGCGCAGTTTGTCGGCAGCCTTCCAAAGCTGCTTTTCAAGGGGCTCTTCAACAAAATCTTTCTTTACCATTTTCATAATAATTAATTTAAAATAACGCATCAAATCTTTTTTTATTGCCCTTCCCCTAAAAAATCTCCTCCCCTACACAATAATTCCCTCAACGCATCGTTATAAAAATTGTCGTTTGCCTGACAATGGGCATCCGGAACATAAAATTAACCTCTTAAATTATTGATGATGAAATACAAATGCACAATCTGCGGGTATGAGTACGACCCCGCACAAGGCGACCCCACGCAGGGCATCGCCCCCGGAACCAAGTTTGAACAGCTGCCCGACAGCTGGAAATGTCCGCGCTGCAAACAGGGCAAGGAGAAATTCAAGGCCGTAGAGGAGCCGAAGGCCGCAAACCCCTACGCAGGCACACAGACCGAGAAGAACTTGCAGGAAGCCTTTGCAGGCGAAAGCCAAGCCCGGAACAAGTACACCTACTTCGCCTCAAAGGCCAAGAAGGAGGGTTTTGAGCAGATTGCCGCCCTTTTCCTGCAGACCGCCGAAAACGAGAAGGAGCATGCCAAGCTGTGGTTCAAGGAGCTGAACGGCATCGGCAGCACCGCCGAGAACCTCGCAGCCGCCGCTGACGGTGAAAACTACGAGTGGACCGACATGTACGAAGGCTTCGCCAAGACCGCCGAGGCGGAGGGTTTCCATGAGCTGGCCGCCAAATTCCGTGGCGTGGCCGCCATCGAGAAGCACCACGAGGAGCGTTACCGCGCACTGCTGCACAATGTGGAGGCGCAGGAGGTCTTCGCCAAGAGCGAGGTGAAGGTGTGGGAGTGCCGCAACTGCGGACATATCGTTGTGGGCACCAAGGCTCCCGAAATCTGCCCCGTCTGCAACCACCCGCAGGCCTATTTCGAGATTAACTTGAAGAACTATTAGCCTTTACAGAGGCGAACAAACAACAAGCGGAGGCCGTAATGGTCTCCGCTTTTATGTTTGGGAAAAATATAACCTTACTTGGCCGGTGCCCACTTGCAGCGGACGGGCGAAATGATGGCGCCCTCCTTCTTCAGTTCGGCAAAAGCCTTGTCAACCTCCTTGCGGTCGATACCTGTGATTTCAGCAATTTTTCCTGCATTGACGGGTGCGCCGAATTCGCGCATGGCCTGTAAAACTTTTTCTTTCATTGTTGACTTATTTTTAAGTTGTTCAAATATTGGAAGTTTGTAACCGCGCCTGCGACAGCGTTCGGTATCACGACGAAATGTTTTGGTCATTCGGATGGTGTACATGCTCAAATGCCTAACGATTTGAACATATCATCCGAAGAGGTGAATGTTTCCACCCTGCCTTCTCGAACATCCTCCTTAGAAAGACGATAGCTTCCTTTGCGTTCAGGTGACATCTTTCCCATCTCAACGCCAAGTTTCCGCAAATAATCAAGCAATGCCTTACCACTAACCGTGCTTTCATTTACAGAAATTGTGTATGTTGCCATATTTCAATTTTTAAATTTACTTCAATATAACGTCTGAACTTCATTAATATTGTGTTTGGGATGAAACATTTTTTAAAAATCACTCCCCGCTACCTCGCAAACCGGTACATATACCCCACCTGGAGCATGCCGTTGAAGTAGCTGAATTTCCACACCTTGATACCGGAAAGTCCCTTTTCTTTATAGGTATTGGTCACATAATCATACTCATATTGTTCATAACGCTTTAGCTGTGAACCGACAGAAATGGTCAGACCGGCACGGAGACTGGAATTTTCCGTCAGCCGGAAATAAGCACCTGTCCCCAACATTCCACCAACTACGCAGACCTCAAACGCATTGGCGGCAACCCAACGGTTATAGGCCCGTTCCACGTAGGGACCCGCATGCAGGTAAAACCAACGGGGTCCCTGATACTCCACTTGAAAAGGCAAGCAGAAATAATGGACTTTTTTGGTAAAAGGAATATCCTTCAGTCCTTCTGGCGTTTCACTAATGGAATAGCCCTTTGTCAGCCTGTATTGGTAGTCCATGCCGAGCCACAACGACCAGCGGCAGTTCAAGGCATAATGCCCACTGACACCTCCGGATGTGATTCGATGATCAGTAGTGGCATCCCCATCCAAACCGGGATAATCACCCCAACCTTCTCCCAAATGCACCTGCAGTGAAAAAGGGGAAATGTCCGCCGCATCCTTGACGGCACACCACGTTACCGTCTCACTTGTATCCTGCGCCTGCGCACCAAATGACATGGCCGCCAATAGCATGACAGCCATAAGTTTTTTCAAACCAAAATTTCTCATCTGATCTGACATTTTTTATGGATATGTTATTGCAATAAAATGAATTACAACTCTTCGAAAAGTTCCTCCATGGTGACAGGTTTTGGCGATATTTCCGAATACATGTTATCATGGAGGCCATATGTCGTAACAACACTTACTTGTATACCTCCTTTATGTCCGGTTTCCTTCCGAAATGTTTCCATTCTCCGCACAATGTTCTTGTATTCCTTTTCATTAAGTGTATAATCGTCCTTGGAGTATTTCATCTCACATATTGTCACAATGCCATCAGCACGATCCACCACCAAATCTATTTGGGCAGCCGGTTGGCTCTCACGACTGCGCCACGCGTAATACTCATGACGTATGGCATCAAGCCGCAATCCGTGAATTATCTGCCTCACATGCCATAAACAGACACGCTCAAAAGCAAGTCCATACCAGACATTCTGCTCTGGTGTACCGAGTGAATTGCGCCAAAAATGCTCATCAGTGACACGACGTGTCCCATACCGATAATGAAATAACGAAAAAAAATCGATTAACTGATAGATGCCGTTCTTCTGCTTTGTGCCATTGTTATAACATCGCACAAAATCACAATGTTCCAAATCATCCATCATTTCACATAAATGCCCGTTGTCAGCAATCTTCAATTCTCCTGCAATTTCCGCACGAGTGTAACCATCACGGCGAGTGCTTAAAAGACGTATTATTTCCATGTACGTATCAGCATTCTTAAAAAGGGATTTGAAAAGCCGTTGGTATTCATTTTCAAGTTCAGGTTCAGATGAGAAAAAAAGCGTGTCTATATTGTCGGGCACATTCTTGTTCCGGTCAAGCAGACTCAAGTAATACGGAACACCACCTAACACCATATAGGCCTGCAGAACCGCAATCCTTGGCCAACGGAACTTTCTGCTTTTCAAATATTCTTCTGTCTGTCCCAAAGAAAAAGGGCGCAAATGCATGGTGTGTGTGGTCCGTTTGTGTAGTCCGGCACGATTATTAATGATATTGCGCATCATCCATGACGTGGCAGAACCACAAACTACAAAAAAAATATTATCTATCCAAGATGCACGACTGTTCCAGAACAGATCAAGCGCGGAAAGGAAACCTGAACGAGGCGTATCAAAACACGGCAGTTCATCAAGGAATACAACCAAACGGCGAGTCAGCTTTCTGTTCTTGCGTTCAAGAAGATCCGCAAGTTGCGTGAACGCTTGAATCCAAGATTCGGCTTTTTCCCCTTTATAACCATATCTGACAAGTGCAATATGAAAAGCCTCCATTTCAGTTTCACGAGATCCGTCTATGACCCCGGTGGCATAGAAATCAAACTTATCATTGAAAAAACTGCGAACAAGGAATGTCTTCCCAACACGGCGACGACCATATAGGGCGACAAATTCGCTTTGCTCAGATGACATATAGTCTGCAAGTTTCTCTAATTCAGACCTTCTTCCTATTATCTTTTCCATAATTACAACAGATTGTCTTTTAGCTGCAAAAATAGCATTTTTTTTGTTACAAAAAAACATTAATCGGGCAAAAACTTACAAAAAAAACAACTTTATGCCCGGTTAACACCCCCCACCCGCAGGCCTATTTCGAGATTAACTTGAAGAACTATTAGCCTTTACAGAGGCAAACTTCAAATATTTTTAGTTCGATTCAATGACCTGTTTCCACCAAGGGAATTGTGTCGTATGTTTTACTGTCTAAATATCGAACAATAATGGATCCGTTGTTTGTGGTATGGTCCAAAATAGTGTAAGGTTCAGCTTGATCATCAAAGAGACCTGTTTCATAAAATGGTCCGCACTCATCCTTTGGCCACATACACATCCAATATTGTCCTGTAATATCCTCTGTAAAAGTTAACGCAATCCATTCGTTGCTATCAATCAACATATGTTCCACGCTATAAAGATAATGGCAATCGTCGCTTAATAGAAATTTTGTAAATTAGTTTCATATTCAACGAATCTTCTTATAGGTGAACAAATTCATAGGATGATTGAGCGGAACATCATCTCCAAACTGAAAATAGGATGTTGATGGAAGCCCATTGGTGTCGTAGGAATATTCCCACGTCCACAACCCACTTCGAATCAGATTATTGTTTGAAAACAAACGGGAAATTTCAATACCATTGTCAAAAAAACCGTCCCCATAAATTGGCTGATAGGGTATGCCATCCAAATTGAAAAACGGACGGGAATGCAGGTCATATACATATTCCGTAGTTTGGAACCGATAACGCCCCGTAGGCAGACCTACAATATCATATTCAGGTACACTGGAAATGACTCTCACAACATTCCCCCTGTTATCATACTTCAGAATCGAATAGGTTTCCTGATTGGAATCATAGCAGACGCTGTCTATCCTATCATGATAATAGCCAAAACGCACCATGTTTCCATAATAATCCATACTGGTCACTTTTCCCTCCAGATTGTAATAAAAACGGATGGGAGGGCGTTGAAAATAACGAGGTTCATATTGTGTTTCCACAATCTCACTCAACAGGCCGTCATCATACGCAAATGTGACAATATACTTTAAGGGCTTTATCTGGGATGCCTCATATATTTTTCCGACAGTCTCTATGCGTCTCAGCAGAAACAGACTGTCATACTCATAGCTGGACACATGGTAGTTGGTGGAATCAGCAAACCATGAAATTTTTTCCACAAGATAATCTTTCCTGTGCTCATCCTGGATTATCCCGTCCTGAATCACCTCATTCTTTTCCTTTTCGCAGCCCGCGAAGGATAATATAGCTAAAAATGACATGGCCGCCAATAGCATGACAGCCATAAGTTTTTTCAAACCAAAATTTCTCATCTGATCTGACATTTTTTTATATGTTATTGCAAATAATTACCTTTCATCATCAATATCAAAGGGAAGTGTCGGGTCGGCAAGGCCGATAAGATATTTGCAGAAAGCCCTGAACGGCCATAACAGCGGATTAATCTCTTCGCCATAGTAAGCATGGTTATAGTCGTTCACCACATGGTAGCCCGTTGTTGTGCGGTGCTCCACGTTATAGATGGCCGGTGGCGTAATGAAATAGTTGTTGTCCAGACGCAGCGTGTCCATCCTCGCCTCATCGGCGAGCTGTTTAAGCATCTCCCATTCTTCGACGGTAAGCATACGCTCTCCCTCACTACGTATGCCGTGACGGAAATGGTCAAGACCAGGATAATACTCCCATTTCAATTCTTTTGCCACCCGCCAGATTATTTTGGCATCCTTGCCATCAAATAATATCTTCACCAACACCGGCGATATCTTTTTCACGTAATCTCCGTGGAGCAGCAATAGCCGCCACTCTTCCTGGATGCCGTCCGGCAACGGCTCATGCAAGTCCCCTTCGCCAAAGCCTCTGAGGTGGCACGACACCTGCCGACAACGACGGGACACAGCGGTACTATCCGCCTTATGAGACCTGTCCATCTCCTCCGGTAGCACCATATAAACAAATGCAGGATTCTTTTCATTCACAATCTTGGGATTGTGCGGCCTGCCAAGCTCCTGCTCCAAATTTATGATTATCGGATAGAGACTTTCATGGTCTCCGGTTTCGTCCCAATATTGGTAATAATATTTCAACGAACTGTCCCCTAATGTCATAAAGTAATGATGCTGGTAAAACAACGGATCGCCGAACAGCTGGCAGAAGTATTCCTTGTACGGTCTTTCCTCCGCAGAGGTGTCGGCGGCATACTCCTTCCAGGCTTTATATACTCTATAATAACTCTGCGACAGGTATTTCAAGTTCCAGACATAATCTATACCTTCAAGCATTTCTTTCTTTATACTTTCGCCGATATCCGGCCCCATGGTCGGACCATGTTTGACACGTTCCTCTTCGCTGGAATATATCTGCAAAGTAACAACCCATTTATAGGATTCCGGAAAATCAGCTATCGGTTTGCCACGTTGGTAGAGCACATTGAACCGAGGCACCTTCTTAAACGCACGTCGCACAGCACGTTCCAAGTTGCGGGACGGATCAAGCATCACCAAATTAAACCTTTTTACATGTCCTTCACCGTCCACCTTTTGCACAGTCACATAAACCTCTTTATCCATTTCGTCCGGACGGAGCTTGCCGTAGTCTATTTGTGATTCCACAAAAGTTTGTAGCAGAGAATAAAAGGACACATCAAAACCTTTTAACCCGTCATGGTCTGAGGCGAAGGGCAGGAAGCTCTTCCTGTTGTCAAACACCTTTTTCTTCTTCATTATACCCTGCCGTACAATGAATTCGACTTCAAATTCGAATATTGAGGCATGAACCATGTAGGAATAAAACAGCAGATGACCGTCAACGCACGAAAGGGTGTCGTTAATCCAATAAGCGAAAACTCCGGCCGGAGTGGCTTTGTCCCCGAACAGTTTTTCTAAAGGATAGAAGTCGGAGCTGTCGCCCTTGAAACCCTGCCTGACACTTCTGAGAAAAAGGCTGTCCGAACGTATCTCGAAGTAGGCAGTGGGAATGATGCCCCACATATCATCCGGTTTCGGGTGCGATTCGTCAAAATAGCTCTGCAACGGGTCACCGAACAGGAGCAGCGTGTCGCCATTCACTATCAGCAGGTCGGGATGCGATCCCATGGCCCGTACAGTCAACGGTTGTCCCAGCCCAAGCACCAATGCTACGATTACTATTGTTTTATGAATAATTTTGCTTATCATACCTCAAACTTTTTAAGTGAAACATCACCCTCACCCTCTACCTTTCCAACTCCTGCACGGGGAAGGTGAAATAGGTGTTTGGGAAAGGTTCGTCCTTGAGGGTGAAGTGCCACCATTCGCTGCCGATCGGCTTGAATCCGTGGCGCATCATGGCCTGCCGCAATATCATGCGGTTGCGGAACTGCTCCTCGGTAATCCGTCCGTTCGGGACATAATGCCCTGTCGCGGGGTTGCCGCCGAACGACGGATGGCTCTCCTCGCCGAACCAGTCGAAGGTGCCGCCCATATCCAGCTCCTTTTCCGTGGCCATGTCAAAAAGGGTGAGATCGACGGTGGAGCCGCGCGTATGGCCGCTTTTCGAGGCTATGTAGCCGCGGACGAAAAGCTGGCTCTTCTGCTCTTTCGGGTAGAAATACCGTCTCATTGATGTGTCGGAAATATCGGAGGCCCAACGCACAAAATGATCGACGGCCATCTGCGGACGGTAGGCGTCGTAGATTTTGAGCCGATATCCCATGCGCATCACGTCGTCGCTCACCGCCTTAAGGCTGTCGGCGGCACGGCGGGACATCAGCGCAGTGGGCTGCAGGTAGCCGTCAATACGCTGCCCCACAAAATTGTATGTGCTGAAATAACGAATTTCCAGAATTGCATCGGGTATCACATCCGTCAGGTTCACAAACTGGCTGGCATCCTCCTCTGGAACCGTGGCGGGCACGGGCTGCGACAGTTCACCGGTGCGCACCCTCCTTGGCGTGCCTGGGATGTCGAAGGCAAGGGTGGCTCCGTCGGCACGCACGTCAAGCGTGACCGGCGCACCCATCACAAGAGGCAGGTTCACCTTGTCATGCCCAGCCGGAAAACCGCAGAGCAGCGGAATGCCATACGGTTCGATATACTCGCGCAGCATAGCCTCCACGCTTTCATAGCCGAGGTCGGCCTTACAGCCGGTGAATCCGCCTAAGACAACGCCCCTGCAATGCGACAACATGCCACAATTTTTCAACATATTGAACATACGGTCAATATGATGCATGCTCTCCTCAATCTCCTCCAGAAAAAGGATGATGTCGCTTTTGCCGATAATTTCGGACTGGAGCGCGGGCAGCGAGGCGAATGTGCAGAGGTTGCCGCCCACCAGCGTACCCGTGGCATGGCCTGTAATATTCAGGTCGTTTGCAGGAACCTCATACCGTGGCACCTGACCTTTGAGAAGGTCGCGCAAAAGCGCGCAGGATGGGTCGGTGGAATTGCGGCTGGCGATATTGAATCCCAAAACGCCATGGATGCCCATCACTCCGGCACACACCTCAATGCCGAACAGCGTGGTGATGTCGCTGAAGCCGACAATCCATTTCGGCGATGCGGCAAACTCCTCCGCCAGCATTTCATCCATCAGGTGCAATGCTCCGTAACCGCCTTTCACACAAATCACAGCCTTCACACCCGGACTCTCCAGAGCCCAGCGGATGTCTTCGGCCCGCTCCTTCGCCGTGCCGGCGTACTTGTCCGCATGTAACTTGTCGGCATTCGGACCTATGACAGGCACAAAACCCCACTGGCGCAGCACTTGGGCCGCCCTCCTGACAGTCCCTATCGGCAAATGGTATGACGGCGCGATGAGCGCAACCGTGTCACCCGCCTTCAGATAGGCCGGCGCAACACATTTCAGCGTGTCGCCGGGTCCGGTGCCGCCACACACGACAGGCTGTATGAAAGTGATGGCTAAAGCCAAAAACGCAATTTGCAGAACATTTTTATTCATATACCAAATATTTTATAATCAGATAAAAAGATAAATAAATCGCTGCAAAAGTACCAAAAATACCAATTAGAAACAAACTTGTTAGTAACAATTTTATTACTAATAAATTTGTTACTATTTTAATATATTGTATTACAATATATTACGCATAACAATCAATTGATTCTTTGTCAAAAAAACAAATGATGCGTTATCGTCTCAAAGTGATGGCCGGCTATGATATTAAAATCGGACACATTATTACATACCGTGTGCGATTAAATGTTATTACCATGAAAAAATAAGGAAAAAGGCAATCCATATTCCTTTTTTTTATACTTTTGCAGCGCAAATATGGGAAATATCCATATCATATTTTGATATTCCTTATGGATTATCCGGAACATTTTGGCGTAACAGAAACAAACGGAAACAGAGCATGAAAAGGATTATGGTATTGACGCTTTTCCTGTCCATTGCCGCCACATCCGCCATTGGGCAGGGACGAATTGTGTTCACACCGCAATGGACGGCACAAGCCCAATTTGCAGGCTACTATGTGGCACAGGAAAAAGGGTTCTATCGCGAGGCCGGCATTGAGGTGGAGATTGTCCACCCCTCTCTCACGCAGTCTGCCATGGACCGCATCCACAAAGGCGAGAGCCATGCGACAACGCTGCAGCTTTGCCAGGCGATGGAGATTATCGATGACGGGGTCCAGATGGTGAACATCCTGCAGACATCCATGAACAACGGCATGGTGATTGTGTCGCGCCGTGGTGTGGATCCTCTTACACAGAAAGGGGCGCGTGTGGGCATCTGGAGCGCCGGTTTCGGGCAGCTTGCCATCTGCATGAACATCAAGGACAGTCTGAACTACGAGTGGGTACCCTTTGCCTCCAACCTAAACCTCTTCGTTGCCGGTGCCATCGACGCAACACTGGCGATGAGCTACAACGAGTATTACCAGCTGAAGCAGACAGGCATGCCGATGGACGAGAAAAGCGTCTATCGTTTCTGTGATCATGGATACAACGTGCAGGAGGACGGGGTGTATATGCAGCGGGATTACTATCTGGCACACAAGAATGAGGCGCGAAAATTCGCTGAAGCAAGCCGTCGCGGATGGGAATGGGCTGCGGCGCATCCCGACGAGACCCTTGAAATTGTGATGAAATATGTGAACATGAACCATATAGCAACCAACCGCACGCTACAGAGGCTGATGCTTGCCGAAGTGTTACGTCTGCAGGTTGACCGGGAATCGGGCAAAAGGGAATTCCGGCTGCGGCCCGATATGGTGGAAAACGCCTCCCGCATGATGGTTGAAATGAAAATGTTGAAAAACGAGGTGACCTACGATCAGCTGACAGATGAAAAGATTAGATAAAAAACTAAGCCTGTGGGTGGTGTCGTTTGCCACCATAATTCTTGTGGCATCGTTGGGGTTCATGTTCGGCGTTTCACGCAAGGCCATCCGACAGGAGGCGATCAACCGTGCAACGGATATTCTTGAAAATACCACACTGAGAGTCAATGGAATCCTTGACAAAGTTGTGGTGGCGGCAAATAACACCGACTGGCTGGTAGTCCGACATTTGGACAAACCCGATTCAATGTTTGTCTATTCGCGGAAGATTCTGGAAAACAATCCCAACCTGAACGGCTGTTCGATTGCCTTCGAGCCAAATTACTTCAAGGATAAGGGACGCTATTTCTCGGCCTATTCGTATAACGACAATGGAACCATACTGACCACGCAGGAGGGCAACGACCACTATCAGTACTTCTACCTTGACTGGTACCAACTGTGCAAGCTGTTGGACCGGCCTGTTTGGACGGAGCCGTTCATGGACAACAACCCGGATGACATCTGTTCTCCTGACATGATTGTGTCGTACTGCAAACCTCTGAAGGACAAGGACAGCAATTATATTGGCACCATTTCAGTGGATCTCTCCCTCAGCTGGCTTTCGCAGATGATATCCGCAGTAAAGCCCTATCCTAACTCCTACAGCATGATGATTGGCCAGGGAGGCACCTTCTTTGTGCATCCGGACTCCACCAAACTGCTATACCAAAGCATCTTCACCGAATCGCTTGAACATGAGGATTCCGCAATGGTGGAGCTGGGGCACGCCATGCAGCGTGGTGACGAGGGCATGCGCCAGATGATCATTGACGGCAAGGCCTGTTATGTCTTTTTCAAACCCCTTGGGGAAACGGGATGGAGCGCTGCCATTGTCTGTCTGGAGAGTGACATCTTCGGGGCCTTCTACCGCATGCGCCGCGCTGTCGTGTTCACAGTTCTCGCCGCTCTGTTGCTGATGATGCTGATATGCAGCCGCATTATCCGCCGTGAGCTGAAACCGCTCACCCAACTCTCGAAACAGGCGGAGACCATCGCTTCAGGCAATTTCGGGGTGGTGCTGCCGGACGATGGACGGAGGGACGAAATCGGCCAGCTTACGCAGTCGTTCACCAACATGCAGCATTCACTTGTCAGCTATATTGACGAGTTGAAACAGACCACCGCCCAAAAAGCCTCAATAGAGAGCGAGCTGAAGGTGGCGAGAGAGATACAGATGAGCATGTTGCCGCGTATTTTCCCGGCCTTCCCCAATCGCAGGGATATTGACCTGTTTGCCATGATGACACCGGCCAAGGAGGTGGGCGGCGACCTGTACGACTACTTTGTGCAGGACGAGCGTCTGTACTTGTGCGTGGGCGATGTCAGCGGCAAGGGAATTCCCGCCAGCCTTTTCATGGCCGTGACGCGCAACCTCTTCCGCATTGTCGCCCAACAGGGGCACACCGCTGCGGAAATTGCCACCCAACTGAACAACATCCTTTCGCATGACAACGACCAGAACATGTTTGTGACGATGTTCATCGGTTGTGCGGACCTCCGCACCGGACATTTCGACTATTGTAATTGCGGCCACAACATACCGCTGCTTGACGGAAAGTTCATGGATGTCAAAAATACAAACTTCCCCTTGGGCGTTATGGAGGGCGTAACCTTTATTGGTGAAAGCATCGATGACATTCGCGACCACCAGCTCCTGATCTACACCGATGGCCTCAACGAGGCTGAAAACCCGCAACATGAGCTCTTTGGAGATGATCGTCTGCTGGATTTCATCTCTGACAAACAGAGTGTCGCTGCTGAAGAGCTGATCCCGATGCTGCACGAAGCAGTCGAACGTCACCGCAATGGCGCGGTTCCCAACGATGACCTGACGATGCTTTGTTTGAGAGTCTTAAAAATATAAGTGATAAGGAGAATTCTGTAACCACAAATGGACAGCATGGCAATAAACGAGTGTGTTTGGTTGATAGTCAAAGGCTTGGCGGCGACAATAGCCATTTCGGCGCTGGCGCTGGCGATAGGCACGCTTGTCGGTTGGGGAGTTTACAGGCTTTCGCAAAGCCCTCGCGGCTGGGTGCGGAAGACCGCCCAATGGTGGAAGGTGGTGGTGCGCGGCACGCCGCTGGTGGTCCTCCTGCTTATCGTATTCTATCTGCTGCTCGGCGGCCGCTGTCCGATACTGGCCGCCTCGATAGCACTGGGGCTGGTTTTTTCCAACTTTGTCGCCTCCATCCTGCAATCCTCCATCGACGCTGTGGGGCGCGGCCAGCTGGAGGCCGGTCTGATGTTGGGATTCTCCCGCAGGCAGGCGATGCGCCACATCGTGCTGCCGCAGGCCCTGCGCATCGGCATGCCGGCCTACAAGTTCCAGGCCGTCTCCATCGTGAAGGGAACCTCCATCGTGGGATACGTGGCCATACAGGACCTTACACTTGCGGCCCAGGCCATCCGTAGCGGCACGGGCAACGACCTGCTGCCCCTGCTGGCCGCCACGCTCATATACTTTCTGCTGGCATGGCTGCTGAACAAGCTGCTGGACTTTGTTCTTTTAAAAATGTCAGCCGTATGATCACCGTAACCAACCTCTCAAAAAACTTTTTGGATTCCGACAATTGCAGAATTGACGCATTGAAAGGGGTAAGTTTCCATGTGTCCAAAGGCGAAGTGGTGGGCATTATCGGCCCTTCGGGTGCCGGAAAGAGCATCCTGCTGCGCTGCATGGCAGGTCTGGAGAATCCCTCCGGAGGTGAAATAAAGAGGGCTTCCGGAATAAGGATCGGCATGGTGTTCCAAAAATTCAACCTCTTCGCCCATCTTCCGGTACTCGAAAATGTGACGCTGGCACCGATAAAACTTTTGGGAATGAGCCGGGAGGAAGCAGAGAATCTTGCCATGTCGGTGTTGCGCCGTGTCGGGATGGCCGAACATGCCGGGCGCATGCCGTCAACGCTATCGGGCGGGCAGCAGCAGCGTGCG
>CACYHG010000046.1:0-7158 GCA_902774175.1 uncultured Bacteroidota bacterium | reverse complement strand
GTGCTGCTTATGGACGAGCCGACCTCATCGCTTGACCCAACGATGGTGGACGAAGTCCAGGGGGTGGTAGGCTCGTTGGCGCAGGAGGGAATGACAATGGTCATCGTCACCCATGAGATGAGGTTCGCCAGCGGCGTGGCAGACCGCATCCTTTTCATGCATGAGGGATGCCTGCTGGAAGAGGGTTCGCCCGAACAGATTTTTGAAAATCCGCGCATGCCGCAAACCCGTGCCTTCGTGCAGAGGATACGCCGTCTTGAGTTTGACATCAGCAGCGGCGACTTCGACTTCTATGACATGAGGTCGCAGATCAAACGGTTCTGCATACGATGCTCCATTGCGGAGAAGATGGGCGAAGTGACCCACGTGGTGGACGAGATGCTCACCCTCATATCGGATTATCGGAACACCGTGCACATTGAGGTGAGCCACAGCGACCTGAAGCAGGAGACAACCGTGACGGTGCTACAGCGTGGTGCCGAAGTGTCGGCACTGGACAACCCCGATGCCGACGAACTGGCGGTGATGATTATCCGTGGCATGAGCAAAAGTTCTAAAACAGAACAGACTCCGGAAGGTGTGAAAACAATATTTGAAATATGAAAATAAAAGACAATCCTATCAACAGGACATGGCGGAAGATGCAGGCCATCGGAGGTGTGCTAGTACTGGTTACGGTGGCAGTCCTGCTACAGGTGTGCAGCGCGGTGCAGTACTATTTTTCCCGCGACGGCATACGCAACGAGGTGCGGCAGAGAGCCGTTTCTGAAATGAAAGTCAAAAATCTGGAGATACTGCAGATGGTGACCCGTGTCGAGACATCGGTGGCCAACATGCAATGGGAGCTGGAAAAGTCGATGACACATCCTGATTCGGTGTATCCCGTCCTGCGGCGCATCATGGCGACCAGTCCCGACCTTGTGGGTTGCGCGATTGCCTTCCAGTCCGAATATTATCCTGACAAAGGCCAATGGTATGAGCCCTATATGTTTCGTGGTGGCGATTCACTTGTTGACAAACAGATAGGCTCGGCCACGCACAACTATTTCGAGATGCCATGGTACACAGACGGCCTTGCCTCCGACCACGGGCTCTGGACCGAACCCTACATCGACAGCAGCGGTTCGGAGGGGATTGTATGCACCTACACCATTCCGCTGTGCGACACCTCAGGACGCAAAGTCGCCCTCTTCGGTGCAGATGTCACGCTCGACTGGCTCAGCGACCTTTTTGAGCAGAAAGAGGCCGTCATAACATATCTGTTCTCACATGCAGGACGGATGATAGTGTGTCCGGACAGCTCCATGGCGATGCGTTTCACCCTTGACGAAGCCTCCAGCGCCTATAATGACACCACGTCGAAGCGAATCAACCGCAACATACTGGAGGGCAGACAGGGTGACGCCGAGGTGGAATACCAAGGCGAAAAGTACCAGCTTTTCTACAGCCCGGTCGGCGGCAGCACAGGCTGGTCAATGTGTCTCGTCTTCCCTGACAAGGAGATATATCGAGGGCTGCACCATGTGAGCCGGATGCTCATGTTCACCATGCTTGTCGGCCTGCTGTTCCTTGGATTCATCATGTGGCGCACCCTGCGCGGAATGAGGAGGCTGAGCGAAGTGAGCGCCGAGAAGGAGCGCATCGGTAGCGAACTTAAGATTGCCCGAAACATTCAGATGGGGATGCTTCCCAAGACTTTCCCGCCCTACCCCGACTGCGACGAGGTGACCATCTACGGTTCGCTGGTGCCAGCCAAGGAGGTGGGCGGCGACCTCTATGACTTCAATGTCAACAACGGCCGGCTGCTCTTCTGCGTGGGCGATGTGAGCGGCAAAGGAGTCCCCGCCTCGCTGATGATGGCCGTAACCCGAAGCCTCTTCCGCACCGTCTCCTACCAGACCGACAAGCCCGACGAGATAATGAGACGCATGAATGACGCCATGTCGGAAATGAACGAGAACTCGCTCTTCGTCACATTCTTCATCGGTTCGCTTGACTTTAAGACCGGAGACTTCAGCTACAGCAACGCCGGCCACTGCCCTCCAATACTCATCGGCACGAAGGCCACTGTACTTGAGATGGACGCCAACATACCTCTCGGCATCATGCCCAGATGGGACTACACCCGGCAGGAGACCCATGTGAATTCTGACACCATCATATTCAATTATACCGACGGCCTCACCGAGGCGCAAAACATAGACCACGGACAGTATGGAGAAGAGCGCATGCTCGCCGAACTGGAAAAGATGGGCTCCGCCACGCCACGAACCCTCATCAACCACATGTCGGAGGTTATACATAACTTTGAAGCCGGCACCGAGCAGAGCGACGACCTCACCATGCTCGCCATCAAATTCAACAAACACCAATAGCCATGCCATACACTCTCACACTACACAACAACGTACAGGAGGCGAGCCTGCTGGCACCTTTCATCGAAACCATCGCCACGGAAAACGGCCTGGACCATTCACTGACGATGGAACTCAATCTCGCAGTTGAAGAGGCTGTGGTCAATGTGATGGAATATGCCTATCCGCAGGGCGAGACCGGCGAAGTGACGATTGAGGTTTCAGTGGCTGACGGGCTGTTGGACATCAACATCATCGACAGTGGCGCCCCATTCGACCCCACCCAAAAGAGCGACCCCGACACAAGCCTGCCGGTTGAGGAACGTTCCATCGGCGGACTGGGCATCTTCCTGGTCAGGCAGGTTATGGACACGGTTTCCTACCGCCGTGACGACGGAAAGAACATACTGACCTTCACAAAGAACATCAAAATGTAAAACCAAAAACAATATCATAATGACAACCACCATCAAAGAACAGAATGGAGAAATCGTGGCCTTCTTCGAAGGCAGCCTTGACACGGCCGCGGCACAGAAGACAGAGAAGGATATCCAGCCGCTCCTTACCGCCGACAAGAACATTGTGTTGAACTGCGAAAAGCTGGAGTACATCTCTTCAAGCGGACTGCGGATCATACTTCAGATCCTCAAGGCCGCCAAACCGCGCGGACTGCATGTCTCCGCCACCGGCATGAACAAGGACATCCTCAAGGTATTCACACTGACAGGCTTCAACAACCTGCTCGAACTCAAATAGAATGTGAAGAAGCGGACACACCATGAAAGAGGTATTGCAATTTCTTCAGGAACTTTCGGAAAACAACAACAAGCCCTGGTTTGAGGCGAACAAAAAGCGCTACCTGGAAGCCAAGGCCAAAATGGAACAGCTTGCTGTGGAGCTGGTTGCGGCGATCCGCAAGTTTGATGACACCATATGCACCCTTTCCCCCAAGGACTGCACTTGGCGGATTTACAGGGATGTCCGCTTCAGCAAGGACAAACGCCCATACAAAACGCAGATGGGGGTATTTGTGGCAAAGGGCGGCAAGAAATCCGGTTACAACGGATACTATTTCCAGATCGGTTCCCGGGAAAGCGGACACATGCTGGCGGCAGGCAACTATTGCTGCCCGCCACAGGCCCTGAAAATTCTTCGGGAGGACATTATGTTTGGCGGAGGCGATTTCCGGAATATCCTGGCCGGCGTTGATGGCAGGATGTCTCTCGACACCTCGGATGCGCTCCGGCGTGTCCCCGCCGGATTCCCCGCAGACGGCCCTGATGCGGCGTTTTACAAACTGAAGAACTTCTGCCTGGCGTGGGCGCCTGATGACCGTTTTGTGACCGCCCCCGCGCTGGTGGAACGCCTGACCGACATATTCCAAACCACCAAACCCTTTTTAGACTACACCAACCGCGCCATCACATTCGCGCGGGAAGAGCTTTGATTACAACGCATTAGCTGCACCGTTGTATAATTTGGCGCGTTTTTGTTGTGTAATTTGGCGCAACAATGTTTTTGGTAGTCGATTTGATTTAGGAACAAAACAGACACAGATTTTGGGATAGTCTCATTATATCCCTACCTTTTCATACAACACTATAAAAAAACCGTGAACTTCTGTCTGATGCTGAGGTTCGCCAAAACCCTTACCACGTACAAGAAAGCCCACGGAAAACCGCGAGCGTTTCTCCTTTCTTGCGTGGTATTGAATGAAATTTCCCGATTTCAGTCTCACTAAGAAAAGCGAAAACGCTTTTTTTATCTTTATTTAATGTCTATATCTGTCCTTAAATCAATTTATTTAATTAATACTCATTACGTATGGTTTTCCACAAAATATGGAACGCCAACGTGCAAATATCGGTAAAAAAACGATACGAACTCCCCGTTCACGGAGAAAAAAGCGAGAAAACAACGGGAATGAGGGTGATTATAGCAGAAAGGGGCAGCTGTGAAAATCAATTAGTCTTTCTGATGTTCATTATTGCTATACTCCTTGGCTATAAGTATTGAACGGTTCAGTTTGTCGACAAACCACTGTTTGTCCGGCAAACAGGTCAGATACTGCGCAACTTTGATACGATCTTCATCAAGCATCATAAGTTCAACATGTTCAGTGTTTCCCTCGCTACAGAGCAAAAGACCAATGGGCGGATTCTCGTCAGGCTGCATTTCATACTTCTGCATATACTTCAGATACAATTCCATCTGTCCTTTGTACTGAGGTTTGAACTTTCCTAACTTTAAATCTATAGCCACAAGACATTTCAATTTACGATGATAGAAAAGCAAATCAAGATAATAATCTGTACCATCAATGGTGAATCGTTTCTGCCGTTCAAGGAAAGCGAACCCCTGTCCAAGTTCTAATATGAAATTCTCTAACTGCGATGCAATGGCATTCTCCAGTTCCTTCTCTGTATAATAATCATTCAACCCAAGAAAATTAAGAACATATGAACTTTTCAGAACCACGTCGGGCTCTGTTTGTTGAACGGTGATGTTTTCCAACTTTTTCACTTTTTCATCATCAGGCTTTGCCGCTATCAGCGAGCGTTCATATGCCATTTCGTCGTGCTTGTCTCTCAATTGTTGGACACTCCAATGATCACCAATACTCATCTGCTGATAAAAGAGACGTTTGGTTTCATCCTCTATGGTGATAAGTTCAAGAAAATGACTCCACGACAATGTTTGCGACAGCATCGCAAACATTTCACTATCGCTGTACAGACGGGCCACTTTCATCATTCTTGTCAGAGCAGAATAGGTATATCCCCTACCATAGCGGGCAGTCAATCTTTGCGACAATGTCGCAAGAATCTTCTTACCATAGGCTGAATAGGTCCGGTATTCCATATCGTCAATGATGTACTTGCCAACGTTCCAAATACTCAAAATCCGAATGCGGACTTCCGCTACGCGGAAAAAAAGTGAAGATGTTAAAATGTGAAGACGTTAACGCCCCCTTTAACACCTTAACATCTTAACAAACAACAGCAACCACCTTTATCACAACGCATTAACCACACCGTTGTACAATTTGGCGCGTTTTTGTTGTATAATTTGGCGCGTTTTTGTTGTATGATTTGGCGCAATTTCGTTGTGCAATTTGGCGCGTTGCCTCACAGCACGTCATGGATGACATTTGAGCCGCCGGAGGTGCTGCATCCCGCAGTGGCCGCGTTGCCGGTATAGTGCAAGTCGCTGGCACCGGAAAGGCTGGCCTTGATGCTGACATCGCAGTGGATGAACGCATCGCTTGAACCCGACATGGAGCCTTCGCAACGGTCGCAGGAAAGGGCGTATCTTTTCCCTATTACCTTCCGGATGATGCTGCTGGAACCAGACAAATCCAGCTTGAGGGTGGTGACCTGGCCTTCCAGCTCCGCATCGGAGGAACCGCTCAACTCAACGTCAAGATCGGAACCTTTCACGAAGCCCCTGAAGTTTGAACCGCCCGACAAGTCCAGCTCAATGTCATCGGCCTCAATGTCGCCATAGTAGTCGGAGGCACCCGAAAGCTCCACCTCCGCCTTTTTCCCCTTCAAAGGGAAGGGCGAGCGGAAATCGGATGCGCCGGAGAGCTCAACCTTCTTCAAGTCAGGATTGTATGGCAGCACCACCTTCAGGGCGGAACCGCGCGTGCTGGTCATAGGCTTTAGGCGGATAACCAGTTTGTCGACATCCTTCTCAACCACAACTCTTGCAATAATTTTATCGCCTGCCGTGACGGAGATTTGGTCCGCCATATCGCTTACGGTGACATCAAACGCATCCTCCACCTGTAATTCCGTGTAAGTGCCTTCAATGCTGTAATTCATGGTAACAGGCTCCCCTGCATCCTTTTCACATCCGCAGAAAAGCATCGGAACAAGTAATGCAAATGCAGCAAAATATCTCCTCATAATATCCGTCCACTGTTATAAACCATTGGGTCATCGGTTTTTAGTTTAATAGTAAAGTCAATTTCAACAGATGGCAAAAATACATGAAATAGGGATACAGGATGAAATGTTCCGCATTTTTTTTCAATGCATGGGCAATAAAGCGGCGGTGGGATGCGTTATGAAATAAACAAACTTTATGCGTGACACAAACGACGATATGATCCAACTGCTGGACTGCTCCTCGGAAGGCGGCACATACTCTGCACTTGTCCGACACAAGATTGGAGGGAAGCATTATAATCTGCGGTTTTCAATTGAGCCGTCCGATTATCCGCGCCTCAAGCGGATACTTCAATTCAGACCTTTTGAAAACTCAGGAGTGGCACCATACAAATATTTTTTCTCCTGTTCGTACAGTTTTGCCAAGGGCGAGGATTCAGGATTGGTCGCCGTGAGGGTGGAACAGGCAGGCAACCATAAAGAATATGACTTTGAAATCTCAAGACGTTTCATATCCAATATACTTTGGTTCAAAACATTGGAAGACATCGACCCAGTCAGGGGGATGTGTGAATGAATGAAAGGAAAATATCATTAAAACTATCTGAATGCGGATTCCACATTGCATCAACATAAACAATCATTATAAATCAATAATTTACAAAAAGTCCCTTGAAAAAGTTGCAACTTTAAGCAAAAAGTCCCTTGAAAAAGTTGTAGTCTGAAGCAAAAAGTCCCTTGAAAAAATTATTTTCACATACAATATTCCATATTGTTGTGACGTTATTGTCGCGATATGAAACGGAAAATTGGGTGTAATGGACAAAAATTAGGCTGTTTTTGAGGACTTGCTCTCTAATGGACAAAAAATAGGCTGTTTTTTTCCTTAAGGGTTCTGAGGGAAGAAAAAG
>CACYHG010000045.1 GCA_902774175.1 uncultured Bacteroidota bacterium | reverse complement strand
TTTGCAACTTACGGACAATATTTCATAAACTTTTGCGTTATAAAATAGTCATGAACAATCGCAAAGTAATAAATAACAGTTGCTACAACTCCTATCTTCATTTTCTTTGCTGGCTCAAAGAAAGTTTGCGTCAAGCGAGCAAAAAAGAACTCGTTCATTTTTTCGAGCGAGAGCAAACTTCACCGAAGGTAACAGAAGCAAAAGAAAGAGCCCTATGCGGCGGTGGAAAAAAATCCTTTCCATCACGCAGGCCTGCAGGCGGAACGACGCAATCGACGATGCAGGCGAATGCAGAGGCCAAGCGTGCTTGGACTATGCTGAGCTGCGAGGAGAAAAAGATGCGAAGCATCTTAACTTACAGCATCGTTCTTTCGCCGCAGCCATGCTATGGAAGACGGATTTTTTCCTTTACGCCGCATGTGGCATTTACCTCCCTCCAACCCACCATAGCAAATTCCAACATCTTCTACTACCACACCAACCACCTTGGCTCCACTGCCTTTGTAACCGACCAGAACCAGAACATCACCCAAGGCTTCCTGTATGCTCCTTTTGGTGAAATCACTACCGAATACGCCCCCTTGTGGCAAAACGGCACTTTGCCCAAATATGCCTTCAATGCCAAGGAACTGGACGAAGAAACGGGTATGTTTTACTATGAGGCAAGATACTACAAACCGCCGGTGTTCACAAGCCGGGATGCGATGATGGATCAAAAGCCGTGGTTGAGTCCGTATCATTATTGCAGCAACAACCCTGTAGGCAGGGTGGATCCAACGGGGTGTGATGATGATTGGTGGGAAGTTGATGGCAAAATGGTTTGGTTTGCTAATAGTGATGATTTTAAAAACTCTAAATATGAAGGAAAAGGAGAATATAAAGGTAAAACCTATCAAAAAAACGGTGTTTATTATAGTCTTTTCGGGCAACATATGAATGCTAATAGTACTAATGGAAAAATTACAAAACAAATTGATGATGCTTTCATTGAATATGCAAATTACCTTGCTGCTGAAGATGAAATGTTCAGTCCATTTGACGTGGAATGCCACGATGCTATTCAAGAATTAACAGACTTTTCCTCAATTAATATAAATATTCCTTTCAATAATTCTAAAGCAACAACAGGTGAAAATATATATTACCCTAACCAAATGGGAACATACGCAGGAACTGCTGATATATTTTATTATGTCGTTGGAGATAAAGAACGTATGAAAAGAAAATTGGAAGGATTTAGTGAAGGGTTAATACAAAGTTCAAAAAATGGATTGGGAGGACCGTATGGTTTAGACTTGGGTCATTATATGGGTATATATAACTATGCAAATTCGAAATATGAAAAGGATAATACTATAGTGATTCTTCGTTTTCCTCAAGAGAGTGATGTTAAAAATTTGCAATCTAAATTTTATACTTTGTTTCCTGGCTCAAAAAAATAACTCAATAATAATAGCTATGAAAAACATCGTTTTCATTATAGTTCTTTTTTCGGGATTTATCGGAAGTATTTGCGCACAAAAACTTTCGTATAGGGAATTAATCCAACTGGACAAGGATAATGAAGGGACATTGGGGATATGTCTTTACCAGATTAGTAAATCATACTATGATACGTATTTGCAGTACACAACAGATATTGATGCCCTTTTCAATTTTGACAACGTTGATAATCCATGTGTTACGTTGTATAAGTCTGTTTTGGAAAACAACAAAGAATCTTTCCATTTGACTGTAACAGTCAAAGGATTGAAAATAAAATATAGAAAACGTCTTATTGCTTTTTTCCCAAATACAATGGGAATAGCAAAAACAACTACAAGTTCAGAGGGACGTAATTTAGTTCGAACTTTTGACAGCGTAGGTGTTTATTTTTATGATAAATCATTGAATGATTCTATTTTAAATGAAAGACGAAAGATATATAATATTTATTTAAGGCAGAATTATAAACCTCTTGTTTTTAAAGACTCCAATTACATTGAGGCATATAATCGTCCAATTGTGGTAATTTACCAGTATGATTTGGAACATGGTTTGTCTTTGCATCCTTCTTTTGTTGACGAATGCGTATTTCCATCAAACGGCTACACAGATACTTTGTCCAAAATTGCAGAAAAATACTGTAAAGAGCGTCATTTAAAAACTTTGTATTTTTCAGGATGGATAATGACAAAAGAATAAAATGTATTTTGATTAATGTCAATAGAATACAAATGCTTATCATTGTTGTATGAATTTCAATCATAGCGTATCATTTATTTCCGGCAGGCCGAGGGCGGTGCGGGCCGCAGGCCAGCCCTACGTGCATTTCATCTATGACCATGTCGGCAACAACACGAATGTTCGCAGCAGCGTGGCCGATGACTGGGAACGCACCTACACCTACGACTGGCTGGGCAGGAGGCTGACCTACGTGGAGGGTGAGCTTGCCGAAAGCTACACTTACAATGGCGGCAACCTTTCCGCCCATACGCAGAGCTGGTTGGAGAACGGAATCATCCAAAACAAAACCACGCATTACCACTATAACGCCCACCGTTTGGACAGCGTGGGCTACGATGACGCGCTCACCACCATCTACCACTATGACCAGTACGGACGAGTCGATTCCCTCTACGACGAAAGCGGCGTTGTCTGCTATGAGTACGGGAACATGGGCGAGGTGACGAATGAGACAAGGATTTATGCCCTTCCGTTCCTCTCGCAGCCAATAGCCTTGACAACGCAGTTCACCTACGACAGCTGGGGCAGAATATTAAACATCACCTACCCCGACAACGAGGTGGTGAGCTACGGCTACGACTGCGGGGGACAGCTGTTCCGCTTCTGCAACAACAGCAGTTACAGTTATTTGGACAGTGTCAAGCATATAATGATTCCATAAATTTGTCCGGCAGTCGTTAGATAAGATTGGTTCATAACAAAAAAAAAATATAGGGACGTCATTTGGCGTCCCTATATTTATTATATGGTAGGTGGTGATTAATGCACCACCTGCAGCTTCCGGCTGAGGGTGCCCTTTGCGGTACGGATATTCATGAAATAGATACCCGCAGCAAGGTCGCTTGTCGGAATGGAAAGCGAAGCATTTTCCTGTGTTGTGACGGATGTCTGATAAACAGTGCGTCCCATCAGGTCGTTCAGACGGATTTCAGCCTGACCTTCCGTCTCCTTGGCAAAGGTGATGTTAACCTGAACCTGTCCGTTGGCCGGATTGGGATAAACCTGCATGGTTGTAAGACCGGCCTGGCTTTCCTCAACACCAACATTGATGCCATAGTCAAAAGCCCAGCCTTTGCCGGCAAGGTTGTTATCGCTGCGGAAACGGAGATAAAGACCGCTCTTTTCCAGTTCAATCAGCTTGTCCAACTCAGGAGGGTTGTTCTTGGTGTAGGTGGCCACCACATAGGTGAGCGATTTGATGATGCTCGGGTTGATGGTATTTGCTGCCTTGTAGTTGAAAAGGGTCAGTTCGTCGCCCTCCTCAAGGTCAAACTTGCTGAACTTGATCCACATTGCATTGGCACCTTGCGGCTCGATGCGCCAGTAGCACGCATTGGCGTCCGCATAGTTCTTGCCGTTGCTGCCGTTATCAATGGTTCCGGAGGTGCTGTTTATCCGGTATGTGTTGCTCAGGATCTCTGTGGTGTTGCAGTAGTTGAGGTCGTTGAGCTCGGTGGTGTAGTTGAACAGGAATCCGGAGCCGTTCATGTCGTCATTGTTGGCGGTAAAGGTGATGTATGCGGTACCGCCAGTGATTTTCAGCGTGTTCTGCACATCCTTCATTTGCCCCTTGAAGGTGGCGATCGGTGTGGTTTGGGTCGGGTCGCTGTATACAGCCACTACGTCACTTGTGTCGGTGTCGAATGCGGAAACGGTCAGAGTGATGCTTGTGGCGTTGGGCGGGCATATCAGCCATGACCTTTGGGTTCCGTTGGTGTAGGGGATTGCCATGTTGCCTGCTCCAAAGGAGCCGTAGGTGGCCGTCAAAGTGTCGTTTGCCTTCGGGGTGAAGCCTTGCGGTTTGATGTTGCATATAATCTGGTGGTTGCCGCTCAAATCATATTCTCCGACCCTGGTCATGTTGTCAATGTCGTAATATCCGTTGGATGAACCGCCCCAGCCCCAGTTCATGTGGAACTTGCCGGTCTGGTCGTATCCGTCGCAGTTGAAGGCATGGCCGCTTCCGCCGTCAAGCGGGCTTCCGCTGTACACCATGGGCATTCCCTTGTCAAGATTCGATTTCAGCAGCGCATGCCATGCGTCGTTGGTGTAGTTTTTCCGTTCCGAATACTGGATGCTGGAGGAATAGCCGAACCGTTTCCTCATGGAATTGATAAGGTTTTTGGTCTGTGTGCCGGAACCGTCAGCCTGATAACCCATCTCCACTGAAACACCGATATGGTAAATCAGTTGGGCGATGCTGTTGCTGTAGCCGGTTGCGACATCGGCCATGGCATTGTAGTCGTAATGGGTGTTTCCGTAGTTTGCGGTCAGTTTGCCGTATGCGGAGGAATAGGAGCTGTTGCCGATTCCTGTTTCAGGATAGCGGTAATAGTACATGATTTGTGCTGCGGACAGCGCAACGCACCCGACCGGCACGTGGCAGTCATAGGCGTCTGTGCCGGCAATATCTCCATTACCTACCTTGTCATCGGCGGGGCAGCAGGTGTTGTAGTATTTGTCCTGGTTCCAGTTGCAGGTGAGCAGGGGAGCCACCTCCTCGCCGCTCTTGCGGGTGAAGAGCGGTTTCCCCTCTTTCAGGTTTTCCCAGTCCTTGCGGATGGCCAGGTCCGCCTCCTGCGTGCTGGCCGCGCGTTCGGTTATGCTCTCCTCGTATCCCTGCATCCACTGCTTCAGGGCGGGGTTTTTCATCTGGAAGTCGAAATTGTTGCTTGTTGAATAGGCGAGGACCGGAGTCGTCTTTTTGTCTGCGGAAACCATCACGAAGCCGCCATCCTCAAAATTGAAGATGTAGTAGGCAGCCACCCCGTTATGGAGTTGTGTGTGCGATGCGCTGACGATGGCACCGTTTGTCCGCATCTGGTTCATGTAGTTGGTCGCAATTGTCTTTGCGGTGCTGAAATCCACCTGCTGGCCCCAGCAGCTGATGCTGAAAAGTATGGCCAGCAATGTCAAGTTGGTTTTTTTTATCATATCGGTTGTTTTTTTAATTTAAAGAAAAACTCGCATATATTGCTATATGCGAGTCAAAACCATTTCTAAATATTTATTTCGTGATAACCAGTTTTCCGTTTTGCGTCTTGTTGCCGCTTTGGATCTGGATAAAGTAGATGCCAGTTGCAAGGCTGCCGCAATGGATCGTGTGGCTGTTTTCGCCGGCATTGCGTTTGCCGAGGTTCTGTGTCGAGATGTTACGTCCGCTGATGTCGAAGATACGCACGCTGACCTGTGCATCCTTGTCAAGCCTGTAGGAGATGGTGGCTTCGGAAGAGGTGGGGTTCGGGTAAATCCTCAGTCCCTCATTGTGGGCCATCTGTTTCCTGTTGTTGACGGACAAACCTTTCTGACCGAAAGCGTCGGTGCAGAAAATGCCTCTTCCGTAGGTTGCGGCATAAATCCATCCGTGGTTCTGCACACCTTCAAAATTGATGATGGTTGTGTCGATAACAGCCGAATCGCCGATGTATGATTTTGAATAGTAGTGGCTTTCAATATCATTTGTAAGATTCCGCTGCTGGATCAGTTGGATGACGGGGACTTTGGAGTCAATGCCATTGTTCACGGCATACCATTTAGGGCTGTTGGAGTTGAAGTTCTCAGTGTAGTACACACCCTCTTCCGTGCCGATCATGGCCATATCCGAGTTGGTCTTGTTGTTGGCGTTGTCAGCATCGCATTTCAGAACGATTGCAGTGTAGAAGGCCGCATTGGAGGGCAGGCCGTCTCCGAGCTTGGATGTGAGCACCAGGTCAACCGAATCGTTGGCGGTGGTGGCATTGGCCGAAACCTCAATTTCTCCGCTGGAGTAGGTGATGATAAGTTCATCGTTGTTATAAGGATTCACATATATTGAGGTGATGAAGTCGGTGTTTGTGGAGTAGATTTTCGCGCAGTTCAGTCCGTAGGAGGGATTCAGCTTGATGGTTTTTCCCTGTGATGTGCCGTACGAAAGGGTTGCGGAATCACGTGCGGTGTTGAATCCGGACAGACGATAGATGTTGTGGAATCCGGTCTTTGAACTGAATGTGCTTGCGTACAGATGGTTTCCGTCCTCGGAGACACAGAGCTTGGTCACCTGCTCGTTTGTGTCGGTGGTGAAGAAGATGCGGTACCATGTGGGAGGTGTGGTGAAATCCAATCCGCCCTTGGCCATGAAGATGGGGGCACCGTAAACAGCGTTGGAGGCGTCAAATCCGCCACCGCCTATAAAGATGCGGTTCTGTACAGGGTCGATGGTGGTCCAACTGTTGACGCGGGTGGAGTCATCAGTGTCCATGGCCACATCGGTGATTTTCCAGACAGGGTAGTTTGCAGTGTTGCTTTTCACGCAGACGGAGTCTCCGATTTCATAACGTTTGTCGGCCTTGAAAGTAACCTTTTCAGTTGCATTCGGATCATTGGTGGTTTCCCACATTACCATGGGGGAGAGCGAACTGTGTGCCTTGGTGTTTTCCCGCTTGATGGTATAGCTCCATGTGGGATAGCTGTTCGAACCGTTCTTGGAGACCATCATGCTGGCATACCAGCTGCCTGCATCCACAGGGTCGGAGGAGGTGCTGGCCTGACGGTAGCACTGTCCGTAGGTGGTGGAGTAGAAGAGGGCGTTGGTGTTCAGTACGGAGAGCATGGTCTGTCCGCTGTAGGAGGCTCCGGTAAGGGACGATGCGGTCTGTTCCGTATTGCTCTTTGTGCTGATGTAAAGGGTTCCGTTCTCCACGCTTCCGGCAAGGATTGCACCGTTATGACCGACGCTCATTGTGTTTATCTGTGCGGTGGCGAGGTTCTTTTTCCGTTGTATGTACGATGTCATCACCTCATCCGTGAAGGTGCATTTGGCTATGCCCTGGTCTGTGGCAAGATAGGCCGCATTGTTGTCGTTGGGGTCAAAGAAAATGGAATTGGTGCCATAGTTGGACAGCAATTTTACGAAACTGTAATAGGTTTCATCCTGAATGTCCTGTGCCTCCCAAAGATAGGGGTATCCGCCTATCAGGATGTGTTTCGGGTTCTCGGGGAAAACCGTTATGCTGTTGTTGAAGTCTCCGTTGTTGTTGTACATGTCAATCAGCGTGCTTCCTCCGGGCAGTATGATCCGGAAACTTTTTCCCATATTGTTGGAAACGTAGAAGTTGATCAACTTTCCGCTCGTGTTGATAGCGGAGGCATAAATGTATTGTGTATCTGAAGGGGCGATGGCCAGCTCAATGCGGTATGCGTTCTCCGCAATTTGGCCGGTTCCGCAGATGGAGGCGAAATCTTCCGGACCGTTGGAGGAGAGGTAGGCTTTGCTGACACGGTTGGTGCGGTCCATTTCGGAATATACCACCACGCCATTAATTGCTTTGACATCCATGCCATTAAGTATTAAAGCGCTGCCGTTTGCCTTGGCCTGTTTCCATGTGGCGCCGTAGTCGCTGGAATACTGTAATCCGTCATCACATGCAGCGTACAGGATGTGGTTGGCCGCATCGTAGGCCAGCCGGTTGACCTCCTTCCAGTCTGCAGTAGCCTCCAGCAGTTCGAAGGAATCCTTGGAAATCATTTTATAGATGCCCTGTCCGCGGATGCCGTATTGGCTTGCGGCGTATCCGTTCTGGTAAACGCCAAAGGTTGCCTTGACACCAGGAGCATATCCGCTTGCGTTGATGCCTTCACCGGAACCGATGTACAAAGTGCCGTTTTCATCCTGCACCAAGGCGTTTACGCAGACGACATCCAGTTTGTCAGCTCTCTGCCAACTGGTTCCGCCATTGTCGGAAATCCACAGTCCGCCGCCGGCTGAACCTGCAAAAATTCTGGAACTGTTCTTATTGTCCACTAACACAGTTCTGCTGCGTCCGCTCACATTGTCCGGACCGGCCGCTTTCCAACTGAAGTTGATTTGGGGTTGGGCTTGCAGGGATGTTGTCGCAAGCAGGCAGGTGACAGCTCCCAAGAGAAGATTCGTAAGCTTTTTCATCATTAAATCTTATTTAACAAAAATTGAATTATTTCTAATAAATACTTATATTTCAAACAATTACTTAATCATATCCCTCCGATTCGCTTCATTGGGACACAACTTGCAAAAGTACATATAATTTATTTATCTTTGCCACTTTTTTTGCGAAAAAATGCAAAGAACTCCCTTTTTGCCGTTCAGGGGCGTGTGAAACGTGCGGCCACCCATTTGTTCTGTTGGCGATGTGAATTGTATGTCAGTCCATTACGTTCCGCCATCTCACGAATGATCCGCAAATCGTCTCCGTCATAGAAACCGCTCATCATTAGTGTGCCGCCGTGGTTCAGGTGTTGCACGTAGCATGGCATGTCCTGCAGAAGGATGTTCCGGTTTATGTTGGCCAGGATTATGTCGTACCGCTCATCGGGAATGGCGCCGGCGTCACCCATGATGCAGCGGATGCCGTCAGCACCGTTGAGCTGTGTGTTCTCCAGCATGTTGTTGTATGCCCATTCGTCAATGTCGATGGCTGTTACCGGACGCGCACCCTTTTTCCATGCAAGAATCGCCAGCACACCTGTGCCCGCGCCCATGTCGAGCAGGGCCTTCCCGCCGCATGGTTCCTCCAGCATTAAGGAGATCATTTGGGCGGTCGTTTCGTGATGAGCCGTGCCGAACGACATTTTCGGCTCGATCACAATGTCGTATTCCGCTCCGGGGTCTGCGGCGTGGAACGGCGCGTGGATATGGCATCTTTTGTCAATCCACACCGGTTCGTAATGGCTTTCCCACTCCGCATTCCAGTCCTTGTCCTCCATCCGGCTGACGGTGTAGCTCCATTCAATGCCGCTCTCCTTGGGGAGGGATATTCCCTTCAGCCTGCTTTCGGAAAAGTCCTTTTCAGGAATGTAGGCGAGCAGCCCCTCCTCCCATTCCATAAAGCTGTCGCAGCCTATTTCGCCCAGCAGGGCGGTCAGGATTTCCGCACCTTCCGCCACCGGTTGCACGCGGCATCGGATTTCAATATAGCGCATGGCCTGTCAGTCGTTTTTGGTGCAGGTCTCCGCCGCATTCACTATGGCGATGAAATCCTCCGCCTTGAGCGAAGCGCCTCCGATCAGCCCGCCGTCCACATCCTGGCAGCTGAAGAGTTCGAGCGCGTTGCCCGGGTTGCAGCTTCCGCCATATAAAATATAAATGTTATATGCCGTTTCCGTGCCGTATTTCTCCTCAATCTTTTTGCGGATAAAGGCGTGCACCTCCTGCGCCTGCTGCGGCGTGGCGGTCTTTCCGGTGCCGATGGCCCACACAGGCTCGTAGGCTATTATGACATTGGCAATCTCATCCTTTTTCAGATGGAAAAGGCTGTTTTCAAGTTGGCCGCCAATCTTGTCCCAATGGGCACCGCTCTCACGCTCCTCCAGCGTCTCTCCGACACAGAAAATGGGTACGATGTCGTTTGCTAACAGCTGGTCCACCTTTTTTGCCAGCTCTTCGTCGGTCTCCTTGAAGTAGGCCCTGCGTTCCGAGTGGCCCACAATGCAGATGTCCACGTCCATCGATTTCAGCATGGCTGCGCTCACCTCGCCGGTGTAGGCTCCCTTTTCGGCATAGCTCACATTCTGCGCGCCGACGGTGAAGTTGCTTTCTTCTGCGGCATCGGTGGCCATTTCAAGGTAGGGGTAGGGCGGGCAGATGATGACATCCGTCTCCAGTTCCATGTCGTTCAGTCCTTCTGAAATGGCGTAAATCAAATCGTCCGCTTCAGAGAAAGTCTTGTTCATTTTCCAGTTTCCGGCAACAATCTTGTTCTTCATGATTCCTTAATTTTAAAATAAAGTGCAAAGATACATCAAATCGGAATACGATTCCATCGTGTGCGGAGATTTTTTATTGGTCGGCTAAAACGCCGAAAAAAATGCCGTTTTAGCCAACTTATAATTACTTTTTTTGTATCTTTGCATTTGAAAACAGAAAGGGATATGACATCAAATAGAGTGTTAGGAATGCTGTTGGCTGCGGCAGTTGTGTGCGGCCTTATGTCGTGCGGGAACAGCCGCCAGGAACGGCTGGAGAATAATCTTAAGGAGGCCATCTCCGTGTATATGTCGGAAAACCTTCCGGCCGATGTGAGTGTGGACAGCATAGTGGTGCTGCACATCGACAGCCTGTCGGACTACAGCTACCTGCTGTTTGTTGAAAAGCCGGTGGCGGAAAACTATGCCGAGCAGCTTAACATGGAGTACAACAGCTACCCTGAGGACGGCGATGTGGAGGTGCTGGAGCAGCGGCAGCGCGTCGCCGACAAGATTACCGGCGTTGTGAGCCGGCTGGAGGCGCTGGACCGTGAACTGTCGGATCCGCGCACCGATTCAACCAACCTCAAGTGCTTTTTCGCGGCGGTGCGCATATATATGAAAAAAGGAAACCAGGTGATGGAGCCCGAATACTACGGTTTTCCTGTGACACCTGATTTCCGAGTGCTTGAGTCGGAGGCTATTCCCGAATAGCGTTACAGCAATTTCGGGTTCTTCATTGCCCTGACCTCATCGCTTACCTGTTGCGCAAACTTGTCGACTGTCATGACGCCAAGGTCCTGCATCCCGTGCCCGCGCACGGAAATGGTGTGCTCAGCCGCCTCCTTCTCGCCGACAACAAGCATGAATGGTATCTTCTTGATTTCAGCGTCGCGGATTTTTCTGCCGGTCTTTTCGTTTCGGTCGTCAATGCTGGCGCGGAGGTCGGCCGCATCCAGCTCGTCCCGCACCTGCTCGGCGTAGGCCTGGTATTTCTCGCTGATTGGCAGGATGATCGCCTGTACGGGCGTAAGCCAGAGCGGGAAGTTTCCGGCGGTGTGTTCGATAAGCACGGCCACGAATCTTTCCATTGAGCCGAACGGGGCCCTGTGAATCATGACTGGGCGGTGCTTCTGGTTGTCGCTGCCGATGTATTCCAGTTCGAAGCGTTCGGGCAGGTTGTAGTCCACCTGGATTGTGCCCAGCTGCCATTTCCTTCCGATGGCGTCCTTGACCATGAAGTCCAGTTTCGGGCCGTAGAAGGCGGCCTCTCCAAGTTCGGTGATGGTGTTCAGGCCTTTCTCCTCGGCTGCCTCCACGATGGCGCGTTCCGCCTTTTCCCAGTTCTCGTCCGTGCCGATGTATTTGGTCTTGTTGTTGGGGTCGCGCAGCGAAATCTGTGCGGTATAGTCCTTGAAGTCCAATGTTCTGAAAATAAGCAGGACAATGTCGATCACCTTGCAGAACTCCTCTTTAAGCTGGTCGGGCGTGCAGAAGATGTGGGCGTCGTCCTGGGTGAAGCTGCGGACACGGGTCAGGCCGTGCAGCTCGCCGCTCTGCTCGTAGCGGTACACCGTGCCGAATTCGGCCAGACGCAACGGCAGTTCCTTGTAGGAGCGGGGCTGCGAGGCGTAGATTTCGCAGTGGTGGGGGCAGTTCATCGGTTTGAGGAAGTATTCCTCGCCCTCCTGCGGCGTGGTGATGGGACGGAAGGAGTCCGTGCCATATTTCTGGTAATGTCCGGAGGTCTTGTACAGGTTCACATTGCCGATGTGCGGCGTTATCACCTGCTGGTACCCGTAGCGGCGCTGGACCTTCACCAGGAAGTTCTCAAGCCGTTTGCGCAGGTCGGTGCCTTTCGGCAGCCAGAGCGGCAGCCCGAGTCCCACCCTTGGCGAGAAGGTGAAGAGCTCCATCTCCTTTCCGATTTTGCGATGGTCGCGTTTCTTGGCCTCCTCAAGCATGGTAAGATATTCGTCCAGCTCCTTTTTCTTGGGGAAGCTTACGGCGTAGATGCGGGTCAGCTGTTTGCGCTTTTCGTCCCCGCGCCAGTAGGCTCCTGCCAGTCCGGTCAGCTTGACCGCCTTGATCAGCCCCATGTCGGGCAGGTGCGGCCCGCGGCACAAATCCACAAAACTGCCGCTGGTGTAGAATGTGATGCTGCCGTCTTCGAGGTCACGTATCAGCTCCTGCTTGTATTCATCGCCCTTTTTCTCAAAAAAGGCCAATGCGTCCGCCTTGGAGACCTCCGAACGTACGACCGGCTGTTTGCTCGCGACAATTTCCGCCATCTTCGCCTCGATTTTCGGAAAATCCTCCGAGGAGATGGTGTAGTCCATGAAATCGATGTCGTAGTAGAAGCCGGTCTCAATGCTCGGGCCTATGCCGAACTTGACACCGGGGTATAGCTGTTCGATGGCTTCGGCCATCAGGTGTGCGGAGGTATGCCAGAACACCTCTTTCCCTTCGCGGTCGTTCCAGGTGAGCAGCCGGATGGTGGCATCCGTCCCGATCGGGCGGTGCAGATCCCATTTCTTGTCATTGACGATGGCTGCAAGGACGTTGCGGGCAAGTCCCTCACTTATGGATAATGCGACATCGTGAGGCGTGGCGTTTTCTTCGAATGTTTTTACCGAACCGTCCGGTAACGTGATATTTATCATATTGTTTTTTTTGTTAACTTTTTGACAATTATTATATTAAAGATTGTGATGGCGTTAATTTCCAAAACTGCAAAAGTACTAGAAAATGCAATATGCTCCGCCTCTTTTTTCCGTTAAAATGAAAAAAAGCGCAAAAGGGTGAAACATATATACATTTTGATTACTTTTGCAAATTATTTCAGAAATAGAATTGTCACATGAAAAAACTGATGTTACGTTTCGGATTTTTGTGGATGTCGCTTGCCGTCCTGCTGTTATTGTTTCCTCTCGCACAGCTTTTTCCGCAGGTGCTGAAGAATAATGAGGTGCCGAAGGCGGTACAGGACCATTTCAAGGGGCAGTATCCGAAGGCAAAATCTGTCACGTGGGAAAAGGAGGGGGATAATTACATTGTCTCCTACAAGGAGGACCAGTCCATGGCCAGAACAACCTATACCGCCACCGGCAAGTTTGTCAAGACAGCCATCCCTATGGAACAGGAGGATCTGCCGATGAATGTTTTCAACAACATCAAGAAAACCTATCCTACCTATGATGAGATCCTGTACGCATACCTTATGAAGGAGCCGAAGGAATTGCAGTATTATCTGGTGGGGGTTAAGGTGCAGTCGCAGAAGCTGGTGTCAGACATGCGCTTCACTCTGATCGGCAGCCTGATTTCAAAAGTTGAGCATCCTCAGACAGAAGAGGAGATGGCTGCAAAGGAGGCCGAAAAGGAAAAATACAATGAGGCAAATGCAAAGGGAAAAGGTGGAGCTGCCGCCAAGGAGTCTTCGGACAAGGTGGATTCCCGCAAGCGCGGACGCCGTCCCGATCCCGACCTGATTTCGGAGGACAAGGTGCCAGCCCAGGTGATGAAGACCTTCAAAAAGAGAATGATGAACGCCTCTGACGTGAAATGGTCACACAAACAGGGCGACTCCATTTATACTGTGAGATGTGTCGTGCGTGACCAGCAGACACTTGGCAAATTCATGGATAACGGGAAATGGGTCAGCACGCGCACCTCTCTGGAAAAGGAGAAGGTGCCATCTGCCGTGTATAAGACCATAAACCAGTTCTACCCCTCCTACAAGTTTGTTTCTGCGGGCAAGGAGCTGCGGGCGGACAAACAGGATTTCTTTGCGGTTGAAATCATAGAGAAATCCAATGCCAAGTCCGGAGACATCACCACTCTTTATCTGGACAAGAGTGCGCGCATAAAATATATTGAAGAGCCGAATCTCGGCATAGCCGACCCATCCACCAAGCTGACGGCGGAGGAGGAGAAGGCGGAAAAGAAGTTGGAAAAGGAGTTTGCTAAGGATCAGAAGCTGGACATCTTTCCTGTAAAATCCATCAATCCGGACGAGATACCGGAAGCCATCCACAAGTGGACCAGAACATATTATCCGGAATATGTCTATAAGAACATCCGCTATGAGGAGGAGGAGGAGTTTGAGAAGGAGGGCAACATCTATATTATACTCATCCAGCGTCCGGGTGTGGGCCAGCCCTATGCCACGGTGTATTTCACACGCACCGGCGAGTTCCTGAAACTGGAGGACGAGTTCCGTTCCGAAGAGGAGATTGAGGCGCAGATGGCAGCCCACCGCGCACCGGCGGCTGTTCCGATGAATGTGGCGGCAGCTTTCAAGGCAAAGGTCTCCGATGCCATTGACGTGACATGGTCGCAGGATGATGACGACAACTGGGTCGCATCCTACAAGGACAAGAAGGAGCAGAAAAAGGAGACAGCATATTCCATAGATGCATTCTGGCTCTATACACGCACGCTGCTGCCGGTTTCAAAGGTGCCTTCGACTATCCGGACCTATATTGACAAGAATTTCGCACATACCGAAATAAAGGACTGCTGGTCAGTGACCGATCCTCAGACAAAACTCTATTACACGGTTGATTTGTACAACAAGAAGAGCAAGCTGGATTTCAGCATGTCATTTACCCAGTCCGGCAAACCGATTGAGTAGGGTTGTTGTATCTTTCCTTATTTGAACTATGAAACCACTGAAAGTGCTGTTGTTTATGGTGGCCGCTTTCGCCTTGCTGGCGTTGGCTGGCGCATTGATGCCCGCACAGGGAGTGACTGTCGGGCAGGTGACGCTCCGTTTCCCTTCGCCGGCCGCATTGATGGCCGAAGGTGCCGATGTCGCTGAAGTGAATCCGGACAGCACTATGGCAAGGCTGCAGCAGAGCAGCCAGATTGTCGGTCTGCGTTCCACCATTGACAGTCTGAAGTTCTACAAGCGGTTCACCACTTCGGATGTCTCCCGTATCCATTTCCCGGACGGGGACTACACCTTTTTCGATTCACTGTTTGCTGCATTGCGCGATGCGGCCGCAACGAGAAACATACGCATCCTGCACTATGGCGATTCGCAGATAGAGATGGACAGGATTTCAAGCACATTCCGCCAGTCGCTGCAGGCAAGGTACGGAGGCATGGGAGCCGGAATACTTCCGCCGGTGCAGACAATCCCGACCTTTACGGTCAGCCAGTCCTCGTCAGGACTTTCGCGGTATGTATGCTACGGGGATTCAACTCAGCCGCGTGCGCCGCACCGCCGCTACGGACTGTTGGCCACCTGTGCGCAGGCAAACGGTGCGTCCACATTCACGGCAAGGGCCTCTTCCGGCAAAAGGGTTCAGCCGTTGGCGCGGAAATACCAGAAGGTGACACTGCTGGTCGGCAACAGCCAGGCAGGATTCTCCGCCACCTGCAAAGGGGTGAAGCGCAATCTGCCGAATGCGGTGAGGGGTGTGAGCCTGCTGCAATGGGAGTTTGCCGACTCGCTCACTTCGCTCAGCCTGACCATGAACGGTTCCGCCGATGTCTATGGCATAGCCCTTGAGGGCAAAAACGGCGTTTCGGTCACTAACGTGCCGATGCGCGGCTGCTCCGGCACAATCTTCACCCGCATCGATTCCGCCATTTTGGGGCAGTGCTACCGTAAGATGACGGTTGATCTGATAATAATGCAGTACGGTGGCAACATGATGCCATCAATCAGCAGCGACAAGGCAATATCCAATTACATGGCAGCCATTGCCAAACAGTTACAGTACATCCGGAAACTTTATCCTCAGGCGCGGATACTCTTCATCGGTCCTTCGGACATGTCCAAGCGGGTTAACGGAAAGCTGCAGAGTTACCCGTACCTTTCAAAAATGAATGCTTCATTGAAAAAGACGGTGTTGGACAACCATGCCGCCTATTGGGATATGTTTGCTGTTATGGGAGGGGAGAACTCCATGATTTCGTGGGTTTCGCACCAGCCTGCATGGGCCGGCCCCGATTATGTCCATTTTACTGAGGCTGGTGCGGAAAAAATTGCCAAGGTGCTTTCAAAGGCATTCCTTACCCATTACGATTTCTTTATGTTGCGCAGCCGTTGCAATGCGAGTCTGGTCAAACAATTCATGGAAAGCGGAGTCAATTAGCGGATGAAAGGGTTTCTGTTGGGTTGTTTCTGCCTGTTGTTTTTTGCGTTCCCTGCCGGAGCGCAGGAACTCTGGTCGCTGCCTTCCGCGGAGAGACTGGTTCCGGACGACAGCTGCCGGCTCTGTTTTCCCGGAGGCACACAGCGTTTCTACGGAATGTTCCGCAGCTGGGACACCCTTTTGCAGGAGGGGATTGGAAATGTAAATATCCTGCACATCGGCGGCTCGCATGTGCAGGCGGGAACATTCTCGCATCAGATGCGTTGCCGTATGTCCGGCATGGCGCCTGGGCTGGAAGGCAGGCGCGGACTTATCTTCCCCTTTACGGCGGCCAAAACCAACAATCCCTACAACTACCGCGTTGTATGTACCGGCAATTGGAACTGCTGTAAAAATACGCAACGCGAGCCTGCCTATCCGATGGGGCTTTCCGGCATGGTGGTCGTGCCACAGTCGGCTGCATCGCGGCTGGAGGTGCATTTGCGTGACAATGTGTCCGGTGCGTTCGATTTCAACAGGGTGCGGCTTTTCGGCTACTCGGATTCGCTGCGTGTTGAGCCGCTGCTGCGTATCGCCGACACTCTGTATCGCGGCGTTTACGATTCCTTGAGCCGAAGCTATCTGTTCCAACTGGAGCGTTACAGCGATTCTGTCACACTTCTTTTCCGTCCGACGGATTCCGTATGGGAGCCGTTTTACCTCCGAGGAATCCTGCTGGATAATGACCTGCCCGGCTTCTCCTACCATGCGGTGGGGGTGAACGGGGCCAGCCTCCCGTCATACCTGCAGTGTCCGATGTTTGAAAACGACCTTGCCTTTGTCCGGCCTGACCTCTGCATTTTCGGCATCGGCATCAACGATGCCAGCGGGGACAAGTTCGACACCGTGCTTTTCCGGCAGCGTTACGAGCGGCTTATGGAGGAGATTCTCAATGTTTCACCACAATGCCGTTTCCTCTTTATCACCAACAACGACAGCTACCGTAAGACCGGACGCAGGCGTTATGCTGTGAATGCCAACGGCCAATTGGCGCAGGAGGTGTTCTACCGTCTGGCTGAAAAGTATGAGGGGGCTGTTTTCGACCAGTTCGCGCTGATGGGCGGGCTGGGTTCCATGAAAAAATGGGAGTCTGCAGGTCTTGCACAGTCGGACAAGGTGCATTTTACCTCAAAGGGCTACCGCTATTTGGGCGACATGCTGTACAATGCTTTGATTTTTGCATATATGGATTATCTGAAGATGGAGGGATCTGCTGATGGGAAGTGAGCTGTTGTCATACCTGAAGACGGTTTTTTCGTTCCATGAGGCGCAGCCGCTGCTCTTCACGCAGCTCTATTTCTGGGTCTTTTTCTTGGTTGTGTTCGCCCTGTTCAGCACGGTCTGCAACCGCCGGCTGATGCGCAACACCTTCCTTTTTGCGGCCAGCCTCTTTTTCTATTACAAGACAAGCGGGCTGTTCGTGCTGATGCTGCTCTTTTCCACTGTATTCAACTTTTTTGCTGCAAAGGCGATATATCGTTCCAAAAGGCCCGGTTGCAGAAAATGGTGGATGGCGGGCAGCGTTTTTGTCAATCTGGCTGTGCTCTTCTATTTCAAGTACGCCTATTTCTTCACCGATGTCTATAACAATCTGTTCCATACAAATCACAAGGTCTTCAACTATCTGGCACATTGGGCGAACAGTTTCAACATACATTATTTTAATGTGGATGTGATTCTTTTGCCGGTGGGCATCTCATTCTTCACCTTCCAGATTATCAGTTATGTGGTTGATGTCTACAGGGGTCATGTGAAGCCGGTGGGCAATGTGCTGGATTTCGGGTTCTACGTGAGCTTTTTCCCTGGGCTTGTGGCAGGTCCCATCGTGCGTGCGTCGCAGTTTGTGCCTCAAATCTACAAGCCGTATTTCCTCTCCAAAAGGCAGTTCGGCATCGCCATTTTCTGGATTCTGAACGGCCTGGTGAAAAAGATGGTGCTTAGCGATTATCTGGCTGTCAATTTTATCGACAGGGTGTTCGCCAACCCGCTGATGTATACCGGCTTTGAGAACTTGACGGCCCTGTTCGCCTATTCGTTGCAGGTATACGCAGACTTCTCCGGCTACACGGACATTGCCATCGGGGTGGCCATGCTTATGGGATTCCATCTGCCGAAAAACTTCAATTCACCTTACAAGGCAAGGAATCCGGGAGAGTTCTGGAAGCGTTGGCACATCTCCCTCTCCAACTGGCTGAAGGATTATCTGTACATTCCGTTGGGCGGCAACCGCAACTCGACACCGGCCACCTACCTGATGATTTTAGGCATTGTATTGATCATCATTTTCCTTGCACACCAGCTTTGGGTTACGGTGCTGCTGCTGTCGGTTGTGGCTGTGCTGACGCTGCTCCTGATATTCAGGCCGAAAAGCCGAAAGGGCATCAACACCAACATCAACATGATGAACACCATGCTCTTTGGCGGCCTGTGGCATGGAGCGAGCTGGAACTTCATGATATGGGGCGGATTGAACGGCTTGGGCATTCTGGCCTACAAAATCTGGCACAAGCGCACCGGATTCCAGCAGGTGATGATTACCGCGTCAGTGTTCGCGCTCTTTGTTCTGATGCTGCTGGTGGCGCCATCGCCATTCTTCAGGCTGGCTACGGTATGGAGCGGCATCTTCTTCGTCGGAACGCTTGTCGGCAAGCTCTACCGGCTTGTCAGCAGGGGAGGGGAGATACGTCCGGTCGGGACGGCCTGGTCGGTACTGATGACCTTTGTGTTCGTGACCTTCACGCGGCTCTTTTTCCGTTCCGGTTCCAACCTGAATCCGGCGGAGGCGAACGAGGTGGCCTGGGCCACCGCCAAAAACATGGTCCAGCAGATGGGGGGCGTATGGGACACCTCGCTGATACCCTCCATCATGTACGAATACCGGAATATTTTCCTGCTGTTTGCGGCAGGGATGCTAATCCATTGGCTGCCGGACAGGTTCAAACGCCACTACCGTCTGTGGTTTACGCGGCTGCCACGGCCGGTGCAGCTTCTTGCGGTGGTGCTGACGGTGTTTGTGGTCTATCAGTTCGTGACTGCCGACCTGCAGTCGTTCATCTATTTCCAGTTCTGAAACAGATTCCGCTGAGGATAAGGGTTTTAAGAGTTTAAGCAGTTTAAGGGGTTTAAGAGGTTTAAGGGGTTAAGATGTTAAGTTGTTAAGGTGTTAAATCTTTCATTCACATTTTAACATCTTCACATCTCTGAGGTTCCGAAGTCCATGATAGGTTCATTTTTTTTTTTTCAGCAGTGGGAGAGTTTGTGTTTATTTTTTATCTACTTTTGCATGTCAAATGGCAAAGTAAAATCATGTCAAATGGCAAAGTAAATTTATGTCAAATGGCAAAGTAAAATCATGTCAAATGGCAAAGTGAATACATGGTGTGCAATATTTAATAATCAGATAA
>CACYHG010000044.1 GCA_902774175.1 uncultured Bacteroidota bacterium | reverse complement strand
ATAAAAACGGTTGAAATTCAAAGAATAATCCGAAGCAATCAAACATGAATGGCTTTGTTGTATGCAATCAATCTTGACATTATTCACATCGTCAGGGTGGATTACATGCCAGTAATTGGGGTCGGACTCGCTGTAGGCATATCCCACGCCAATTCCAAATCTGTTCCACAACATGCGGTGGTAGAACACATCCATTGCAGGACGGAACTCCGCAACTCGTTCGGGCGCAAGTCCCTTCTGGGACACCATGAACGCCCCTCCACTTACAAGCACCGCATTTTTTTTATCCGGATCAGAAGCCTGCTGTTGGGCGACTACTGTCCAGTATCCGGATAGCATCATTAGGATGGCTATAGCAAACCTGTTTACACCATTCATTTCTTTACTCCTTCCCATTTTTCAGTTCGTCAATCTGTTTCTACAGGTCAATGATGTAGCGGTTTTTTTGCGCCCACACATGTTCCGGGAGCGACCTGCTGTTTTGTTTCAATAAACAATTTCATGATTTTTAAGTGTTTAATCATAAATTTTGAATGTTAATGACAAACTGATAATGTTAAAATAATCGTGCAAAATTACAAATAATTCCAATATCTTTTTCGATTTCGTAAAAAAACAATGTATTGGCACAGAAATACCAATGATGTAGAGACGCAAAATTTTGCGTCTCTACGGGGAATGCACCGTGCATTTTTTTTCCGCCACTGGCGGCATTCCGTATCCGAAAAATCGCTATCTTTGCAAATAATTCAAAAATAGAAAACCCATAACGGAATGAAGCAGTTCCATACCTTTACCGATGGCGAGACCATCATGGCGGACGAGGCCGGACTTGTCAGCCTCCGCGCACAATACACCGAATATCTTGACAATTATCAGGAATTGTCCGGATGCCTTGACGACGACGCCTATGTGGCGCGGGGCAACGGCTTCTGTGCCACGCAGTACAGCCCCGATTTCGTGCAGGGGCAGGTGACAAAATACCTGCAGCGCATCCGCGACATTGATTCATGGCTACATTGACAACCAAAACCGCATCATCATGAAACTGCCACCGATTGTGACGGCCTCGGAGGCCGTAATGCATGTCAGATCCGGCGACCTGATCCATTGGCCCTGCGTGGCCGCCGCGCCGGAAGCGCTCATCCGCGCCCTTGTGGAGCGCGGCAAGGGCGGGGGTTTGCAAAATGTTACAGTTACACATCTGTATACTGAGGGCTTTGCGGAATACGCCCGTCCCGAATACCGCGGGATTTTCCGGCTGAACTCCTTTTTTGTGGGTGCGAACGTCCGGAATGAGACCCAGTCCGGGGATGCTGACTACATTCCCTGTTCGCTGAGCGACACCTCCCGATTTTTCCGTCAGGGGGTGCTGCGGGCCAACGGCGTTTTTGTGATGGTCACCCCGCCTGACGAGGAGGGTTTTGTTTCGCTCGGCACCTCGGTCGATTGCACTCTGGCGGCCATGGAAAAGGCCGACTACGTTATCGCGCAGGTCAACCGGCATGTCCCATATTGCTACGGGGATGCGCGGATTCCGGCCAGCCGCCTCACCTGCATGGTGGAGTGTGACCAGGAGCTTGCCTCAGCCGGTTTCCAGCCGCTGTCGGAGACGGATGTCGCCATAGGACGGCACGTGGCGGCTCTGGTGGAGGACGGTGCAACGCTCCAGATCGGTATAGGGAACATCCCCAACGCGGTGCTGGCGCAGCTGGGCGGCCACAAGGATCTTGGCATCCATTCCGAAATGTTTTCGGACGGTGCCATCCCTTTAATCGAAAAGGGGGTGATCAACGGCAGGATGAAGAAAACAGACCCTGGAAAACTGGTGGCCACCTTTTTGAAGGGCAGCCGCCAGCTGTATGATTTTGTGGATCATAATCCGGATGTCAGGATGATGGATGTCGGCTACACCAACAATCCGCGTGTGATTGCACAGAATCCGAAGGTGGTTGCCATCAACTCCGCCCTGCAGATCGATTTGTCCGGGCAAGTCTGCGCGGACAGCATCGGTGCAAGAATCTATTCCGGCACGGGCGGCCAGCTCGATTTCATGCTCGGCGCGGCCTGGTCGGAGGGCGGTGTCCCGATTGTCGCCATGCCCTCCGTCACGGGGAAGGGGGTCAGCAAGATTGTGCCGGTGCTCACGCAGGGTGCCGGTGTGGTGACGCCGCGTTCGCAGGTGCACTGGGTCGTTACTGAATTCGGTGCTGTCAACCTGTTCGGCAAAAGCCTTGAAGAGCGCAGGCGGCTGCTCGTTTCCATCGCGCATCCGTCGGTGAGGGAGGAATTGGAAAGGTGGGTGCGCGGATAAAACCGTCGATATTTTGTGCAGCAACATTGTGGCATACCTTCTTTTTTTGTATCTTTGCATTTTTGTAAATGCCATAAAACATTTTTTTATGATTACCTGGTTCCAAAAGGAAGATTTAGTTTATGTAGTTGATTCCCAAAGGGATTTTTCAAACGAGGAGATAGCACGTCTGACGTGGCTCTTTTCCGGTGCGCAGCGGCTCTCCTGCAACACGCTGGCCGGCGTCCACATCGGACCTCGCAAGGAGATGATAACCCCTTGGAGCACCAATGCGGTGGATATCGCCACCCAGATGGGTGTTTCCGGCATCACCCGGATTGAAATGCTGCAACGTGTGGAGGCGGCTACGGAAAAGGAGGCGGAAGAGAAGGCTCGCAGGCAGTATGACCCGATGCTGCAGCAGGTATACCTTAATCCCTCCGACCAAATTTTCAGTATTGATGCCGAGCCGGAGCCGGTGCGCCATATTGACGACCTTCGCGCCTACACGGTGGAGGAGGGGCTGGCTTTGAGCGAGGAGGAAATCCGCTATCTGGAGCAGCTCTCCGAAAAGATCGGACGCAAGCTGACCGATTCTGAGGTGTTCGGCTTCTCTCAGGTCAATTCGGAGCATTGCCGCCACAAGATTTTCGGCGGCACCTATGTCATTGACGGGGATACAAAGCCGAATTCGCTTTTCCAGATGATCAAACAGACCTCCAAGGAGCATCCTAACAGGATAGTGTCGGCCTACAAGGACAATGTGGCCTTTGTGCAGGGGCCGAAAGCGGTGCAGTTCGCTCCAAAGAGTGCGGACAAACCCGATTATTTTGAGGAGAAGGAGATAGATACGGTCCTTTCGTTAAAGGCCGAAACCCATAATTTCCCGACGACTGTCGAACCGTTCAACGGGGCGGCCACCGGATCCGGCGGCGAAATCCGCGACCGGATGGGCGGCGGCATCGGCAGCATCCCGATGGCTGGGACGGCGGTCTATATGACCTCATATCCCCGTCTGGACGGTGAAAAGCCTTGGGAGCATACCCCGGCACCCCGCAAATGGCTCTACCAGACCCCGGAGCAAATTCTGATCAAGGCCTCCAACGGTGCAAGCGATTTCGGCAACAAGTTCGGACAGCCGCTGATCAGCGGTTCCCTGCTCACATTCGAGCATGAGGAGAACGGACGAACTTACGGTTACGACAAGGTGATCATGCTGGCAGGTGGGGTCGGATATGCCAACAGGGCACATGCCATGAAACATGATCCTGAAAAGGGGGAGAAGATGGTTGTGCTTGGCGGTGACAACTACCGTATCGGCATGGGCGGCGGCGCCGTCTCTTCCGTGGCGACCGGCGAATATGCCTCTTCAATTGAACTGAATGCCGTACAGCGTTCCAATCCCGAAATGCAGAAGAGGGTCTTCAACGCGCTGCGTGCAATGGCGGAGCGGGAGGATAACCCAATCGTTTCCCTGCATGACCATGGTGCCGGAGGCCATCTGAACTGCCTTTCCGAACTGATTGAGGATTGCGGCGGCCATGTTGATATCGAAAAGCTTCCGGTGGGTGACCCGACCCTTTCCGCAAAGGAGATTATCGGTAACGAATCCCAGGAGAGGATGGGTCTGCTTATCCGTGAGAAGGATGCGGAGACGCTGCGTCGTGCGGCCCTGCGCGAACGCGCCCCTCTGTTTGAGGTCGGGGAGGCGACGGACGACCATCACATGAGTTTCACCTACAAGGGGTCCTCCCCAATCGATCTGGATATAGCCGACATGCTCGGCAATCCGCCCAAAACTGTCATCCGGGACGAGACGGTTCCGGTTTCCTATGCCGATGTTCCGGCGGAAACAGAGCCGTTGGAGATTGTTCTGGAGAAGGTGCTGCGTATGGAGAGCGTCGCCTGCAAGGACTGGCTCACCAACAAGGTGGACCGCTCCGTGACCGGCAAGGTTGCCAAACAGCAGTGCTGCGGCCCTCTGCAGCTCCCGTTGAACGATGTGGGTGTAATGGCGTTGGATTACCGTGGCACGCATGGCATAGCCACTGCATTGGGCCATGCGCCCATGGCGGGGCTGATCGATCCCGCCTGCGGTTCGGTGCTCTCCATCGCCGAAGCGTTGACCAACCTGGTATGGGCTCCGTTGGCGGGCGGCCTGGATGCCGTTTCGCTGAGTGCAAACTGGATGTGGCCGAGCAAGAACAGAGGTGAGGATGCCCGCCTGTATGCGGCGGTGGAGGCCGCTTCCGGTTTCGCCCGCGCGTTGGGCATCAACATCCCGACCGGCAAGGATTCGCTTTCGATGACCCAGAAATACAAGGATGGCGTGGTCTACGCACCCGGTACGGTTATCATCACTGCGGTCGGTGAGGTGGAGGATGTCAGGAAGACTGTTTCGCCCGTCCTTTCCACAGAAATGGATACGGAGCTGCTTTACCTTGATTTCTCGTCGGACAGCCGCAAGTTGGGCGGCAGCGTCTATGCCCAGGTGTATGGGAGATTGGGCGCGGAGGCGCCGACGGTCAAGGATGCCGGCCATTTCAGAAAGGCCTTTGATGCGGTGCAGCAGCTTGTCCGTGAGGGTAAGGTGCTGGCAGGGCACGACATCTCCGCAGGAGGCATGGTGACCGCAATGCTTGAAATGTGTTTTGCCGACGACACCGTCAGTCTGGACGCCACGTTGGAAAATCTTCCGTCGGATAAGGCATACAATTGGCTCTTTGCCGAGAATCCTGCGGTGCTCCTGCAGGTCCGCAAGGCGGACAATGTGACCGGATGGCTTGCTTCACAAGGTTTGAAAGCCTATGTGGTGGGTAGTCCGAACAACAGCCACCACCATCCGCAAATCTCCTTGAAACTGAACGGTACTGTCTGCCGCCTGAATGTCGACAGCTGCCGTGACATCTGGTATGAGACATCCTATCTGCTTGATTGCAGGCAGAGCGGTGCGGAAAAGGCGCAGGAGCGTTACGACAATTTCAAGAGCCAGCAGCTGTGCTACCGTTTCCCGGAAGGGTTCAAAGGCGTGACGGATACTGTTGTCCGTAAGGAGAAAGCGGCGATTGTCCGCGAACAGGGGACCAACGGCGACCGTGAGATGGCCTATTCGCTCTATCTTGCCGGTTTTGAGGTGAAGGATGTCCACATCAGTGACCTGATTGCAGGACGTGAGACTTTGGAGGATATCTCCATGCTTGTCTTCCCGGGAGGATTCTCCTATTCCGATGTGCTCGGCTCCGCCAAGGGTTGGGCCGGTTCGTTCATCTATAACGAAAAGGCGCATACGGCTCTGCAGAAATTCTTCGCCCGTCCCGACACGCTTAGCCTTGGGGTCTGCAACGGATGCCAGCTGATGGTGGAACTTGGTCTGCTCTATCCTGAGCATGAGCAGCAGCCGAAGATGGCGCATAACGATTCCCACAAGTTCGAGTCCGGTTTTGTCAATGTAAGCATTCCTGAAAACAACAGCGTGATGCTGCGTTCGCTGGCCGGCAGCCGCTTGGGCATCTGGGTGGCGCACGGCGAAGGCAAGTTCGTGCTGCCCTATTCCGAGGAGCGTTACCACATTCCTATGAAGTACAGCTATTCCGGTTATCCGGGCAATCCGAACGGCTCCGCCTTCAATACGGCTGCGCTCTGCAGTGCGGACGGACGCCATCTGGCCATGATGCCACATCTGGAGCGTGCCATTTTCCCGTGGCAGTGGGGATATTATGAGCCCTCCCGTCCACAGGATGAGGTTTCGCCATGGATTGAGGCCTTTGTGAATGCACGGCGCTGGGTGGAACAGCAGCATTCCGGCAAATAGCCTTGACTATAGTATACAAAGAGGGAGCCACAGGCTCCCTCTTTGGTATTCACCAAAATGCAAGCGCGATCCGACGGGAGTCAGACCGCGCTTCATATCAAACAACAATAAAAACTAAAATTTCCTTCCTAACTTTTCGTCAGAAACCGTCAGTTTCCTTCTTCCTTTAGCCCTGCGTGCGGCCAATACACGTCTGCCGTTTGCGGTGGACATTCTCTCTCTGAATCCGTGTTTGTTTTTCCTTCTTCTTACGGACGGTTGGTATGTTCTTTTCATCGTATAACCAATTATTAAATCGTTAATCCTCTATTTTACAATTATTTGGTTTCCGCATCACTGCTGGATTCCAAGTCTGCAAAAGTACTGCTTTTTTAGATACGAAAAGCGTTTTGTGGAAAAAAAAATAAAAAAAAGAGCGGCTTCAAATCTGCCGCTCCTTTTTGTTTAGAGAACTATTTGATTCCCAGTTTCTTTTTAATGTCTTTCGGAAGAGCGTCCTTGTGGACAACTATGTTCATGGTCTTGTAGCGGACATAGGCTTTGCTCGCATAGAACATGCCTTCGTATTTGTAGACTTTGCCCCAGCTGTTCTTGACCATGTAGTATTCGTTGCCGGTCTGGTCCTTGGCGGTGCCGTAGATCAGCATTCCGTGGTCGTCGGTGGTCTCCCAGTTGTCGTAGGCCTGCTGACGCTCCTTTTGGGTGACCCAGCGTTGCGGCGTGGGATGCATGTATGCCTCTTTGGCGCGGTCGGCTTTGCTCAGGCCGGTCCAGTGCGCCATGTCGCTGCCCGCGTTGTCGGTGGAGGTGGCGTCCAGGTCGGGGAGTACGCAGTATCCGTCACGGATGCCCCTGCGGAAACCGTCCTCACTTACGTCTGCGCCCCAAGCGACGGTGTAGCCGTTGGCGATGGCGTTGTCGAACACCTGCATCATTTCATCGATGGGCAGGTTGTAGCACTGGCTCCAGCGCCAGTTGTCCTGGATCTCAAGCACGAACTTCTCGTAGAAGGGGTGATGGGTGTAGGAGGTGATGGAGACATAGTCGGAGGCGTTCAGTCCTAATGACTCATAGAAGGATTTCGGCGTGTACTTTTTGCCTTTGTACATGAATTCCTCCGGAGCCTGTCCCAGATATACCTCATGGACAGCTTTGACGGCTTTGAGCCACATCGGGTTGCCCGCAGTGTCGCACTGCAGTTTCTTGTGCTCGCCCTTGGCGATGGCCTTCACCATGTTGTCGGTGAGGGCGGAGAGTTCGCTGTGGTTGGAGAGGGTGTCGCCGTACATCACGCCCGGACGCATGCATTCCTCCGGCACAAGGCCGAAGTGCTCCATGCCGTAGATGACATCGTAGAATGAGCCTCCCTGACTGAAGGAGACGTCACCGTGGGTGCGGACTGCCGCCATTGCGCGGTCCATGTAGGTGTTGCTCACAATGTACATTTCGCTCAGGTCGTACTCACCTTTGTTCATGCGGAGCAGTTCGCTCTCGATGAAGGCGAGGCCGCTGTAGCACCAGCAGGTACCCGCACGGTTCTGGTTCTTGATGGAGGTGATGGGCAATTCCTTCGTTACGGTGAACACGTAGCCCGAATCCTTCTTCTCTTTCTGCTCCTGTGCCTGTGTCGGCATGCCAAGCATCGCCGCTATGGCGATAATACCTAATTTTTTCAGATTCATTGCAGTTGTTGTTTTGTGTTATTACAATATATTAAATGTATGGCGGCGTATGCCTATTTCGCGGCAATGGTCTCGATCTCCACCAGCACGCCCATGGGCAGGTCCTTCACCGCAAAGGCGGCGCGTGCAGGACAGTCCTTGGTGTAATACTTGGCGTAGACCTCGTTCATCGGCTTGAAATTGGCGATGTCGCTCAGCAGGCAGGTGGTCTTGATGACATTTTCAAAACCGTAGCCGGCCTCCTTAAGGATGGCCTCCACATTTTTCAAAACCTGCTCCGTCTGTGCGGTGATGCCTTCGGGAACAGTGCCCGTTGCGGGATTGACCGGAATCTGTCCGGAAATGAATAGCATGCCGTTGGCTTCAATAGCCTGGCTGTAAGGCCCGATGGCCTTTGGCGCGTTTTCGGTATGGATGACTCTCTTCATATTTGATGTTTTTATAATTAATCTGTTTTTATTTGGCCGCCGCACTGCGACGGCCCTACTCTTAAACTCTTTAAACTTCTTAAACTCTTTAAACTTCTTAACTCTTTTTCACGAATGGCCGCAGCACTGCGACGGCCCTACATTATTTGCAGGTCTTGCAAATAATCTTCTTCGCCTCCACATTCTCGCGAACAAGATAGGTGAACGATTGGATGGCCTTGCAGAAACGCTGGGCGTTACGTTCGGCGGCCAGCTTGCAGGCAATGTCGAAGTTGGCGGCGGTGTAGCTGTTCTCATCCATGGCGTAGAGGGAGAGGTAGGTGAATACAAAATCCTCGCTCACCTTCGGATCCTTGATGTAGGGGTCCATTGTGGTGCGTGCGAACTCGTAGTCGCCGTAGCTGATGAAGGATGATGCCACCTCGTAGGCCTTTTTCCATTCGCTGATGGTGGGGGCTGCAATCGATTTGATTTTGGCGTAGGTGCTCTCCATCAGGGCATCGTCCGGATTCTCGCTCGAATTGATGAAGTCCAGAATCTTGTATTGGTATACGATGTTCAGAGCATCCACCTTGTGCGGGTATTTCTTGCCCATTTCGGTGTTGTAGAACTTGTCGATCTTGCTCTGGAGCGATGGGATCTGTGCGGCGGAGGTTATCTCCTTGCCCAGGATTTCGCATGCAAGCGCGTTGAACTCCACGATAGTGTTTTTCGGGCTCATCTTCGGCATCTCCATTACCTTGTTCAGTGCATCGGTGGAGAGGCCGTGCGAGAAGAAGGAGAGCATGTAGTACTTGTTGGTCAGGAACGGGACCATCGCCTGGGTGTAGGGTATATTCATGCTGTCGATCAGGCTCTTGTTATATTTTCCGTCCTCCACACGTTTCATGTAGTATTTCTCGATTGCAAAGGCTAACGGAAGGTTGTTCTCCTCCAGGGCCTTGTTGAACTTGCGCGTGATGAAGTCCTGCTCGTATTTCTCGCTGATGTCGTAGGTGACATGCATCTCGATGCGGGTGTAGCGGTGTCCTTTCAGCATTGGCTCCAACGCCTTGCGTGTCCTGGCGTTCTGGAGAGCGGCAATCGCCTCCTCTTTGGACTTGTTGGCCAGATAGCTGTATTCGGTGTTCCTGACATCTTTTACAAACAGTTCATAACCGTCTTTCAAATCGATGGAGTAGGGGATGTCGCGCTGCTGCATGCTGCGCATCGCCTTCATGATGCTTTCGGAGCGCTTTTTCTGCAATTCCATGTTTGAACGTTCACCGCCCTCCAGTGAGGTGTAGGTGGCGATATAAAGGCTGTCGATGATGAAGCGGGCTTCGTGCAGCGCGTCGATAAAGGGTTGGATGTCCTCCGCCTTATAATCGGATTTGCTCTGTTCAAACGGGACTTTGAATTCAAACACAGCCTTTTCAGGCTTGGGTATGTAGTTGATTGTTGTCTTGACACCGGTGAGGTCGGGCACCAGGCTGGTCTGGCTCTGGTATACGCTTTGCGGTACGCTCACATTGGTCTTGCAGAGGGTGCGGCACACCGTCTTGTCCTTGATGAGTATAAGGTTCACGTCGAAGGGCTCGCTCACCCCGGCAGGTACGGAGCCGAGGAACACGTAGAGGCTCTTGTCCTTCTTGTCGGTGATCTGGTTTTTCTTGACCAGCTTGGAGTAGGTGAGGTATTTTGTCATCACTCCGCGGTTGTGCAGGTTGTTGTCAACATCGTTGGTGGAGTTGCAGGGGAACTGGCTGTGCTGCACGATGTCTATGGCGATGCCGTCCTTCTTGTTGCCGATGATGCGGCGCAGCTCCCGAACGTTGGGATAGCGGAAATAGATATCCCCGCCTTTTATTTCCAGCCCCTTGTGCATATCTTCAATATTGCGGATGTTGCATTTGCGGCAGGTCTTTTCGTTGTATGACTCCAGACCGTAGCTTTTGCGTGTATAGGTGGTGTGCTTGTAGGCAATCTCCCCTTTGTTGAAGGAGAGGTCGTTGCCCAACACGATGGATACATAGCAGTATTTGTTGTAGTTGTCCACTGAAACGCTGACACCGGCCATCTTGAATTTCTTTTTCAGGGGTATGTCGGCGATTTTGTTGCTTTTCAGGATGGACATGACTGTCTCCGTAGCCACATCCAGGTAGGAGTAGTCCTCCTTGCCGCTCCCTTTGGTAGCCTTGACCCTTGTCACCACCTCGGCAACCTTTCTTGTTCCGCCGGCGTGCATGCCACGGTCTTCAGTGTGTTTCAGATATGAGACCTGGTTGATGTAGCTTTTCTCCTCCTTCTTTGCCATGTGCTGGGATTGGAAGTCGGCGGCTGCGGCCAGAATGTCGCTCTCCACCAGCGGTTCGGCATGGGTGTACTGCGCCCTTGCCATGTTGATGATGTCGATGATGCAGGCATTCAGGATGTCCGGATCAAAATCAATCGGGTTGAAGTTTTTGACATAGTATTTGTTCTCCAACAAAGCCTCTGTCGTAAAATCATCGTAAATGCTGGGCTGTTGCGCATAGGCGTTGGCACAACAGAAAACCACCAGAAGGGCAAAACCCTTTTTCAACGCAGCATAAAAATGTTTCATATAGTCCTGTTTTTTATCTAATTACCAATTAATTTCCAACCTAAAACGGAGGGTTGGTTCAAACAAGCAAAAATAGGAAAAAATATCGTTTGCCGAACCGATTTCCCCCAAAAAAATTACACATTGAACCGGATGTGCAGAATGTCACCATCCCCGACGGGATAGTTCTTCCCTTCCACAGCCATTTTGCCGGCTGTCTTACAGGCATTTTCAGAGCCGAGTTCGATAAGGTCCGCATATTTTATCACCTCCGCGCGGATGAATCCACGCTCCAGATCGCTGTGGATGACACCCGCCGCCTGCGGTGCAAGCGTGCCTTCCGGAATTGTCCATGCGCGGTTCTCCTTGCCTCCGACAGTGAAAAAGGAGATGAGGTGCAGCGATTGGTATGCCGCCCGCAGCAGCTTGTTGACCCCAGGTTCGGAGAGCCCGACATCGGCAAGGAACTCGCCCTGGTCGGCCTCGTCCAGTTCGGCGATTTCAGCCTCCAGTTTGCCTGCAATTGTAAGCACTATGGCGTCAGGGTGGTTGTTCCTCACCCATTCCTCCACTGCGTGAGAATGGGCGTTCCCGCTTGTGGCGGAAGCGTCGTCAACGTTGCAGACGAACATCATCGGCTTGGCGGTTAGCAGCATCAGGTCGCTGACCACTTTCATGTCCTCCTTGTCCGCGTCAAGTGTGCGCACATTCTGGAAATCCTGAAGGTGGTTCCTGAACTTCAGCAGGCTCTCCAGCTGCTGTTTAGCCTCCTTGTCGCCAACCTTGGCCGCCTTTTCCACCTTCTGGATTTTGCGTTCAATCTGCTCAAGGTCCTTTACCTGCAGTTCAAAGTCTATGGTTTCGATGTCACGCACCGGGTCCACACTGCCGTCCACATGGGGCAGGTTGGGGTCGTCGAAGCAGCGCAGCACGTGTATCAGCGTGTCGCACTGCCGCACATCGGCCAGAAAGGCGTTCCCGATGCCCTCACCGTTGGCGGAGCCTTTTGCAAGACCGGGGATGTCCACAATCTCGACCTGTGCGTAGATGAGGTTGTCGGCGGGGATGAGCTTGTGGATTTTGTCCAACCGCTCGTCGGGGACATTGCAGATGCCGATGTTGGATTTGCCTGTGCTGAAGGCGAAATTTGTGATTTGCGCCTTGGTTTTGGACATGCAGTTGAACAGTGTGGTCTTACCTGAATTGGTTATTCCGATGATTCCGCATTTCAAACCCATGATTATGCAATTTTAAACAGTTAAAAACCAAGATTGATGTCGTAGACGCATTTGATTTCCGGAATGTACTGCTTCAGGACACTCTCCACGCCGTTCTTGAGGGTCATGCGGCTGTGGGGGCAGGATCCGCATGCTCCCTGCAGCTCGACTTTCACAATGTTATCCGGAGTCAGCTCCACAAAACGGATGTCACCGCCGTCCTCCTGCAGTTGCGGCCTTATCTGGCCAATAATGTATATGACTTTTTGTTCTGTGTTCATTTCCATGTCAGTAACGGTATTATTAATAATTGGAAAAATAAAGTGCAAAGATAGTTAAAAATGCAATACCCTTTTGAGGTCCGCTCTTTTTTTGTTAGTGCGTGCGGCAGGCCTGTTCAGAGCTCCCGTTCGTAGTCTGTAACCAGCCGGTTGAACCAGAGGAGCTGCATCAGGATGACGGCAAAGCTGGCGATGCTGTAGCAGGCGATGGCCAGGACGAAACTTCCGGTGGCAATGCCGGCGGCTATCCCTGCCAGTCTCAGCAGCAGGAGAAGAAGTTCAAAGCCCAGCGCCTTTTTCTGTTTCTTGAAGATGTCAGGCAGGAAACAGATTGGACCGGCCAGAATGGTCACAAACAGCCAGGGCAGCAGGAACCTGATGTATTGCCCCGTGACGTACCATTCCGCGCCCAGAAGCCATGATGCCAGCGACGGCAGGATAAAATAGAGTGCCGCAAGGACTGGCAGCGAGATTAGGGTTGAACGGGTCATCATTTTCTTGAAAAAGGGGCGGATGTGCCGCTTTTCCCGAACCTGTTGGGCGGTATTCTGGAAGACGACCTGATATATGGACTTTACAATCAGGCTGATTGGCGTGAACGAGAGGGTTATGGCCATGCCGTAGAAACCTATCTGCTGCACTCCGAAAAACGGTGTGAGCAGCAGGACCGGCAGATTGCCGCTAAGGTAGTTGACAATGCTGCGCGGCAGGGAGTATTTCGGAAAGTTGGCATATTGACGTGCCATGCGGCGGCATTCGCGGAGGTCGGGACGGAGCAGCGGACGGATCGCCTTTTTGAAACTTGTGGCAATGTTTACGGCCAGGCCGATGACGGGAGCCAGCACCGTTCCGATAATCAGTCCGGCGCCGGTGTGGCGTGCGAGCCCCCATTTCAGTCCCGCGCCGGAGACACATTGGGTCACCTGATACATGCTGACATCCGTAAAGCGTTCGTGCCGGGTGTGCCAGAAGTTGAGAAGGTTCCACAGTGAAACGGCAAAGATGAAGGGGGAGAGCATCCAGAAGTGGCGTTTCAGATCCGGCGCGTTGAAGAGGTCTGACAGTGCAGGCGCCCAGGGTATGAGCAGCAGGAACAGCAGGCAGATCGTTAGTGTGGAGAAGAATCCGACATGCAGGCAGGCGGCGGCGTCCTTATCGCTTTTGGGCAGCAGGATGGCGTTCTGGTATTCGGCGGTGGCGAAAAGTGTGGCGATTCCGCCGATGGTCAGGAAGAGGTGCAGCGTGCCGAAGTCATCCGGAAGGTAAAGCCGTGTAAGTATGGGATATACCGCTATACCGATGACCTGGGCGATGACATTCGCCGATAACAGTTTGGATGTGTTTCTGATAATGTTAGACTGCATGGGTGTCTGCACGTGCATTTGCATTATTAACACAAATCGGGGCGGAATATTGTGCCGGCCCTCAATTTTTTTATCCGATGCTGTTGGCTACAGGTAGTCCTTGGTTACGGATTCAGGGCAGGAGAGCATATCCTCCGGCGTTCCGGCGAAGAGTATGCGGCCGCCCGCCTCGCCGCCGCCCGGCCCCAGCTCTATGATGTAGTCGGCCTGGCGCAGCACGTCGCTGTTGTGCTCGATGAGGAATAGACTGTTGCCGCTGTCGGTCATCCGGTCGAACAGCTGCATCAGGCGGCGGATGTCCTCCATGTGCAGGCCGTCGGTGGGTTCGTCGAGGATAAATATCTTGCCCTTCTCGTTCAGGTATGAGGCCAGCTTTATCCGTTGCAGCTCGCCGCCGGAAAGGGTGGAGAGCGACTGGTTCAGATGCAGGTAGCCCAGCCCGACACGCAGGAGCGGCTCCAATTTCACTGCGGCCGCGTTTCCTGCCAGCAGCCTGCAGGCCTTTTCGGCGGTCAGGTCCATCACCTCCGCGATGTTCATTCCGTTCCATCTGTATTGCAGCACCTCGTTTGAGTAGCGCAGTCCGCCGCAGGCCTCGCAGACGGTCTCGATGCTGTCCATGAAGGCCATGTCGGAGACGATGACCCCCTTGCCGCCGCAGGTTGGGCAGCCGCCCTTGCCATTGAAGGTGAAGAGGTCGGCCTTAACACGGTTTTCGCGGGCGAAGAGCTTCCGGATGTCGTCAGCCGCATTAAGGTAGGTGGCGGGGGTGGAGCGCAGGCTTATGCCGATATCCTTCTGGCTTATATACACTATCTCCTCCGGATGGGGAAAGGTTTTGCGGAAGCATTCCATCAGCGAGCTTTTGCCCGAGCCGGCCACGCCTGCTATTCCGCACAGCACCCCTGTCGGCAGCTCCACATCCACATTCTTGAGGTTGTGCAGCGATGCCCCTTCCAGTCTGAAAAAGCCGCTTGGGGTGCGGACTTTCTCCTTGAATGGTATTGAGCTGCGCAGCATCCGTCCGGTGGCGGTGTCGCTATGCCGCAGTGCCTCGTAGTCGCTTTCAAACATGATGCGCCCACCTTCAGCACCTGCGCCGGGGCCCATTTCAACGATGTGGTCGGCGATGCGGATCATCTCCTTGTGGTGCTCCACCAGCAACACCGTGTTGCCGTGCTGCTTAAGCTTGCGGACTGACTGCTGCATCCGGCGGATGTCGTGGCCGTGCAGTCCGACTGAGGGTTCGTCAAGTATATACATCACGTCGCAGAGCGGCGAGTTTATATATTTTGCTATTTTGCACCGCTGCGCCTCGCCGCCGGAGAGTGTGCCGATGGGACGGTCAAGCGTAAGGTAGCCGAGCCCGATCTCCTCCAGGGCGGTCAGACGCTCCACCACGGCGTGCCGGATGTCCTCGGCCATCGGGTGGTGGAGCCTTTCCATCCATTGGAGCGAACGGCTGACGCTGAGTGCGCAGAGTTCTGCGATGTTTATGCCGTTTATCCGGCATGATAGCACTTTGGGGTTGAGCCGTGTGCCATGGCAGTCGGGGCAGACTCCCATGTGCAGCATCGGGTTCAGCACCGCCGCGTGCAGCAGCCCCTCCTCGGAGTTGATGATGCTGCGGTACATGCGCGGAATAAGTCCTTCGTACTTGGCTGTCTTGGGCCAGTTGGCCGGAGGGTTTTTCAGTTTGATTTGCGGGGAGTTCAGGAAGAGTTCAAGCTCCTCCGGCGAATAGTCCCTTATCTTCTTGTCCAGGTCGAAGAGGCCGCTGTGGGCGTAGCGGATCCATCGCCAGCCCCCCTTGCCGAATGCGATGTAGTGGATTGTGTCCTCGTCGTTGAGCGATTTGTCGAAGTCCACTAACTTGTGGATGTCCAGCTCGCGGATTTCACCCAGTCCGGCGCAGCGCGGGCAGCTCCCCTGAGGATGGTTGAAGGAGAACATGTCCGAGTAGCCAACAAAAGGCTGTCCGATGCGGGAGAAGAGCAGCCGCAGCAGGGCGTAGATGTCGGTGTATGTGCCGACGGTGGAGCGGGAGTTGGTGGCGGGCTTGCGCTGCTCGATGACGATGGCGATGGGCAGGTTTTCCACCTCCTCAACGTGCGGACGGCCGTATTTGGGCAGGTACTGCTGCACAAAGGAGGGGAAGGTGTCGTTGAGCTCGCGCCGCGATTTGGCGGCGATTGTGTCAAGCACCAGGGAGGATTTTCCGGAGCCGGAGAGGCCGGTGAAAACTGTAATCTGCCTTTTGGGAATTTCTAACGAAATGTCCTTCAGGTTGTTTTCGGTGGCGTGCCGGATGCGGATAAAGTCGGAGTCGTTGCCCATGCTTTTCTTTTGTTTGGAATTCTTTTTTTCAAACGTAATCTAAAAATGATACAGATACCCTACTTGGAAAATACAGTTGAAATATGCCAGATGCTGGACATGAATGTTTTTGGAAAGCCCCATATCTTTGTAGGTGTTCTCATTTTTGTCATAAACATATTCTTTAAAACGCTCAAGCTGTGAACCGACAGAAAATGTCAGACCGGCACGGAGACCGGAATTATCCGTCAGCCGGAAATGAGCGCCTGTCCCCAACATGCCGCCCACCACGCAGACCTCAAACGCATTGGCGCCAATCCAACGGTCATAGGCCCGTTCGACGTAGGGACCCGCATGCAGGTAAAACCAACGGAGTCCCTGATACTCCACTTGAAACGGCAGGCAGAAATAATGGCGTTTGCTGGTGAATGGTGTCTTTTTTCCATCAGAATCCCTATAGTAGCCTTTTGTCAGCCTGTATTGGTAGTCCAGGCCGAGCCACAGCGACCAACGGCTGTTCAAGGAATAATGGCCGCTGACACCTCCGGATGTGATCCGCCCCAACCAAACCATGTTATTCCCAAAACCCTCTCCCAAATGCACCTGCAGGGCAAAAGGGGAGACACTCCCTGTCCCATCAGCCTGAATTTTCATTGATGGGGTTGTATCCTTCGCCTGCACGGCAAACATCCCCAAAACCAAACATCCAATAAAAAACATTTTTTTCATATTCACTTCTTTCTCTTTAGGGAACGTCTAATTATTTACTTTTTCGAATTGCATATATTTTTTATTGTTGTCATAGTAAAGAAGAATCACACCATCTTCTATTCTAATACAATTGACTTTATTTAAATTATTACACATTTTTGATTCAAGGCCAAAAATATCCCCTATGTAAGTGCATGGGCCAATTTCAATTTTTATTCTGTCAAAGTTGTATTCATAAATACCGTTCAACCGGTTCGGAAGGCCATTTCCATCAATAGAATTATCAGATTTGAATAATATCCATAAATAATCGTTGGAAACATCAACTTCTTCAGTGTTTCCATTCGCAACATCCACAAATTTTGTAAGATGCCACTTGACATTGGTGATATCATCACTTGTCTTCTTCTCTTTCTCGCATCCCGCGAGGAACATCGCTCCTGCGAGGATAACCGTTGCCAGAAGCGGCAAAAATCTTTGTGTTTTCATGTCAATTATTTTAATGTTCAACATTGATATAACGTTTCAACCATACGGAAAATTACAGGGGTGCGTTTTTTTTTCGCCACGTGGCGGCGGGACTTGTCCGGCAAACGGCCATTATCGCATCCGGAAAATACCGTTGTTGTAGGGACGATGTAGAGACGCGGCGCGCCACGTCTCTACAACATCATATATGGCAGCACTACATCTTATTATTCACCTGGCGATATGTAAATGTGTAAACAGTCCGGTGTGTGGGTACAACATTGGCAAACTGAAAGTACATTGTTTTAGGAAAACCGAGTTCATTATACTCATATTCCCATGTTTCAGGTCCGACACTATACCGTTTCATATTGTTTTTTGAAAGGATACGCACGCAGGTCTCATATGATGTACCCATGCCGAAAATAGGTTCATAAACCCATACGTTATCCAAATTGAAATTAGGCCTTGGAGCGTTATCGTATTCATACGTTGATGTGCGGATTTCAAATCTTCCTGTCGGATCCCCCCACATGTTGCATTCTGGAACACGTGAATCCGTGCGCACGATGTTGCCGGCACTGTCATATTTCAAAATAGTATAAAATTCTTCATTGTCAGGTTTATATATTTTATAAGGCAATCCATTGCTATAGGCGACACAAACAACATTGTTACCGTATTCGTAACGCATCAGTCTTCCCTGCTCATCATAGTAAAAAATCCAATCCGGACGACCAAAGTTTTCTTCAGGTGTTGCTGTCGTATGAATTCTGCTTACATGACCGTTCTGATATAAAAAGGTGTCTATGTACGTGCTGTTCCTCAAACCGTACGATTCCATAATTGTGACATTTATGATTCTTTTCACCAATTTGTTATCTTCATTATACTCATAATAGGCCTCTGTATGGTTTGTTGAAGACTCGTACCATGTTATTTTATCCACAACATAGCCCGTACGATTTTGAGGCAAAGGCCATTCCTGTTGTATTCCAGTTGTTCCAGCAGGTGTTTCCTTCTCGCATCCCGCGAGGAACATCGCGCCTGCAAGGATAACCGTTGCCACCATGGGCAGTAAAACCTTTGATTTCATGTTAAAAATGTTTTTTGTTATTTTCATCTTTCCTCCTTTCAATTTTTGATTTCCGACACTTTGACAGCAAAACGTACAAACCAGCAGTCCTTATCCGGATCGCTTGGAGAACAAACTTCACCGAAAAAAACATTAGGTCCGTTTTATTGTGTTGTTGGAAGAGGTCTCATGGTGTTTTTCCGTCACCTTGGCGAAGCCGAAAATGATTGTACAATGAATTTTCGTTTGCCGGAGCTTGCCACGCTAACAACATTCCCCTTATCCAGTTCATTCAGGACATATTCTGCGATATAAGCTGATTTGCGGAAAGAAAAACTCCTGCTGTTTTGTTTTTGGGGTAAATATTGTTCGTATCCTTTGTCTTTCTCACACAAAATCCCGTAATAGACCTGAGATGAATCGGCAGAGAACAGATAAAAATTTGAACGGTTTCCTGCCCTTGATTCTTCTGTCTGATTCCGATACAGGTCGGTGATACATAATAGCATCAAATGGTCATAAGTGAGTGCGTCTCCAGTTGTTTCAAAGCGGTTCACACCGGCCTTACACATGGATTTGAGCTGTTGTGCTTGAAGGTTTGAAAGAAAAAGGCTTGCTATCAGGCAAGCAAACATGCTGATTACTTTTCTGTTCATATCTTAATCTAAATTATTTTGAACGAACAAATTTTAAATCTAATGATACTTGACTAAAGCTGTGACAAAAATTTGTCCCATAAACCAACATCGTATCTGCCGCTACCCGTTTTATCTGAAACGGATAAAACCCATTCTCGCTGGTGAGATAAAAAATAGTGTCGCAACCGGAATTGCTGCATTTGTATTTGCGATTCAATTGACGACAGCTGTTATAATACAAATCATTGGTAAATACCATTGTGTCAACATATTGTGTACCGCTATGCTGATCGCTTTCTCCCAACACGTAAGGTAAGGTCCACGTTCCGATTACGTATTCCTTCAATGGGATTTTATCATAGTTCGATTCGTTAATGACCAGTTCCGCCTCTTTGTTCTTTTCCTTCTCGCAGCCTGCGAAAAACAGCATCCCCGCCAGCACACATGCCATGCTGATTCCAAAAATTGTTCTTTTGCTCATGATTTTATGTTTTAAAAGTTTATAGTTTAACGATAATTTTACTATACAATGTTTTCCTTCTGTGCTTTTCCGGGTTCGTCCATAAGGAAGCCCCTCTGTATATATGACGCTAAAAAAGGTCAAATCTTACAAGATTTTTGAAAAAAATTGCAGGGACGCCATGATTTGACGTCTCTGTATGGATTATTCCTTCTTTCTCTCAAATTGCAAGTATTTGGTGTTGTTGTCATAAAATAAGACAAGATTGTTTTCTGAGGTCACCATGTAATCATGAACTTGGTTAAGGGAATTAATAAATTTGGTTCCATCATAATACTCACATATCTCAGTTCCCCCCACCGTCAGAAAATCCATTTTCCCCTTTGACGCGTCTATATGGATGTATCCCATAATAATGTTGGAAAAACTCTTTCCTTCGAACGTTGTGGTGTCGAATTTAATCCAATATGCGTTTTCATTATTTGCCAATGGTTCCTCCACTGTTTTGTTCTCAACATCTACAAATTTTGTAAGATGCCACTTGACATTAGTGATGTCATCACTTGTCTTCTTCTCCTTCTCGCAGCCAGCGAGGAACATCGCGCCTGCGAGGATAACTGTTGCCAGGATCGGCAAAAGTCTTTGTGTTTTCATGTCAATTATTTTAATGTTCAACAT
>CACYHG010000043.1 GCA_902774175.1 uncultured Bacteroidota bacterium | reverse complement strand
CAGTTGTCGGTGTCACCGCCGAACTTGCCGATGTTTGATGGCGGGGCGCCCACCAGACGCACATCGGTGAAGACCTCGTTCACATAAAGGAAATATTGGTTCCCATAATAAAACGGCTTGATGACTGCCTTGTAGTGCGTCCCTTTGGTCTTTTCCTGGATTATTTTCTGTATGTTCGCCTCAATTTTCATGTTGCGCTGATCTTCAGGGTGCTGGTCGCACACATCCTCCAGAACGGCGTCGGTCACATCCTCCATGTAAACCAGGCGGGTGGCGGTCAGTCCCTTGCAGGGAATCTCCTGCTCTCGGTTCATTGCCCAAAAGCCGTTGGTCAGGTAGTTGTGCTCCAAAGTGCTGTTGGAGACAATGTAATAGTATCCGCAATGGTGGTTGGTGAGGAACAGTCCCTCCTTCGACACAAACTCGCCGGTGCAGCCCTGGTTGAAGAGGATGACCGCATCCTTCAGGCAGGCGTTGTTGATGTCGTAGATGTCCTTGGCGGTGATTCTCATGCCGGCCTTCTGCATGGCGGCCTCGTTTTTGCCCAGCAGCATCGGGATCCACATCCCCTCATCGGCGCGGATGGGGAGGATAAGGAAAAGGGCGATAGTCAAGCTCAGTGTTTTGTGCATCATTTGTGGTTGTATTAAAGGTTTTTGACCGCTTCAAATACAGGGGTCATGTCAAGTGATATACGTAGCAATATCCGGTTTGCCGTATGCTCCTCGGTTTCCTTTGAGACCAGAAAGAGGCCGCTGTGCAGCCTGTCGGGTGGAATTTGGTGCTCTGTCAGGAGTGAGCGGCAGATGGCGGCGGTGCGCATGCTCTCCCTGTCCATCTGCTCCTTCATGGTGTTCAGCGGAAGTTCGCGGAGTATTGGGGCAGTGACCTCTATCCGGATGGTGGGGTATTTCTGGTAAAGTTCTGTGGCCAGTTTTAGCATCTCCTTGCCTTTTGTCGAGATGAAGTTGCGGTTGTTTGGGGTGAAGAAAAAGTTTTCCGGAATGTTCAGGACCACGTTGCGCTCCTCAACGGAGATTTTTGTCTCGCGGTATCCGCTGTCCTGCTCCAAAAGCAGCCCTAAGATGAATTCAGACTCTTCACGGATTATTTCGAGCGTGTCCGAATAGCTCTGACAGCTTTTTTGGCATGCGTGTATGGCGGTGTCCCTGCGCTGCAGTTCCTGGATCCGTTCGTTAAGTTCCTTTTTGCTGGATGACAGGTAGTTCTGAACTCTGCCCAATTCCTCCCTGGTGTTGCGCAATGCACTGCGCAGCCGTGTGGTGTCGGTCTGCAGCCTGCCAATCACCTCATCTTTCTGCTTGAGTTCAACGCTTAATGTGTCAATTGTTTTGAACTGGCGGATGTTTTGTGTCTCCAAATTGTCCCTTGCCGCCTCCAACTCCAAATACTTTTTTTTGGAGACGCATGCGGAGAAGCATTGTAAAAGGGCGAGAATAAGAAGCAGTATGCCCGGACGGCTCTTCATGAGAAGCACTAGAAGATGATTCCTGCCTTTATGCCGGCAAAGGTATACCAGTTGTGTTCGCTGGTGTTTACCAGCAGCGGCTTCATGTTGGTCAGCTCTTCATCGCCACGGTAGAAGCGGATTGAGGATTCCTGAATTTTGAAGGAACCTGAAAGCACGATGGCCACATCCTTGGAGACTTGCGCCTTGATTCCGATGCCGGTTTCAGCCATCAGGCCGGAGCGGTCGCCATGGATAATGTATGTCTTGCTGTTGCCCTGTTTGTCGGATATGTAGGGCTTTGAGTCGATGTACCAGCGGTTGGCGTAGCCGACGTTGATGTACCATTGCGGCGCTATCGGTGCAGTGCCGATGTTCACGCGCAGGTCGGCATAAATGGGCACAAAGGCGTTCTTGCAGTTGGTCCAGTATTCAAAACCGGCGCCAATGCCTGCGATAATGTAGGGGTTGAACTGGTAGCCGACAAATTGTGAAATGCCGGCTATAGAGATGTGGTTCTTGAAATCCCGCACAATTCCAGTCTCCTCATTTGTTATGTGGATGTTGCCAAACCCCTGCATGAAAACAGGGCTTGTAATGAAGGTCGGCCCCCAGTATTTTGTGTCGGGAGGGGTACGTTGTGCCTGCAATGTGAAAGGGGATATGGCGAGGGCGAATACTGCCCATAATAAGAGCGATACCAGTCTGCGTTTCATACGGTTTTGTTTTACCCTTGATTGTGCCGTTCGGCTTGATTTGGTTGCGGAGGCAGGACTCGAACCTGCAACCTCCGGGTTATGAGCCCGACGAGCTACCATTGCTCTACTCCGCGATGTTCAGTTTGCAAAAGTAGTAAAAAACAGCATTCCTTTTGCCTCTTCGGCAATATTTTTTTTGTTTTTATAAATATTTATATATTAAAAGATTAGATATGAATAGCCTCCAATTTGTGCCTGCTTTGCGGAAACGCTTTTGCGTTTTTGGAACCAAATGTCCAGTTTCACTCCCCTTTTTTTCCGTTGGCGCATGGTTGCATCAGGGCATCCGCCATCTGCAGGGATGTTCCTGTCACCGCCCCGTCGCCCACCATGCGGGCAATCGCCTCGCGACGTTCCGTACCGGAAAGGATCCGGATGTCGGATTGGGTTTGCATACCGTCGCTCTCCTTGAAGACCAGATAATGTGAGTCGGCCCTTGCGGCGATTTGCGGCTGGTGTGTTATTGCGATGACCTGGCAGTTCCTGGAAAGGTCGCGCATGACATCGGCCATCTTTGCGGACACTTCACCTGAAATTCCGGTGTCTATTTCGTCAAAAAGGATGGTTGGCAGCAGGTTTTTCATGGAAATCATCGCTTTTACGGCCAGCATTACCCTTGATATCTCTCCTCCGGAGGCGATTTTTGCCAGCGGTTGCGGTGTCATGCCTGTGTTGGCCGAAAAGAGGAATTGCGCCTCGTCACTTCCTGATTCGTTAAATGTTGTGGGAATCAGGTCGATTTGGAGCTGTGCGTTTGGTATCTGGAGTTGTATGAGCTTTTGCCTCAATGCCTCCTGCAACTCGGGCAGCACTTTCTGCCGTTCGCTGTGCAGATGTTCCGCCGCCTCCTCCAACTGTTTGCGTCGTTCCGCAATCTGCTTCAGCAGACGCTGCTCCGTCCCGGAACTCTCCTCAGCCTTCTGCAGTTTCTGCCGGAATTCCTGCGCTTTCTGCAGCAGTCCGGCCTCATCCTGCACCCTGTGCTTTTGCTGGAGAGTGTTCAGCAGGTTCAGCCTTTGCCGGATGTTTTCCGCACGTTCAGGATCGTATTGGACGGATTCCTGCTCGTTCCTGATTTCAGCGGCAATGTCTTTCAGTTCAATTATTACACTTTCCATTCTTTCTGACAATTCTCCGGTTGTCGGCCGATAACGTGTGGTCTGCTGCATCCTGTGCTGCACCTGTTGCAGGCCGCCGATCAGGCTGTCGTCCGCCTCGTCCAGCGAATGGCCTGCCTCATAAAGCCATTGCTTTATCTCTTCAGCGTGGGTCAGCTGCTCCCATTCATCTTCCAGGGACTGCTGTTCCCCTTCCGAAAGATGTGCGCTTTCCAGTTCGTTATAAAGAAACGAAATATAGTCGATGTCCTGCGTGTTGTTTTCGGCCTGCAGCCGTTGGAGCTCGCCCTGCAGCTCCTGCAGTGCCAGAAAATGCTGCCTGTAGTTCTCCAATGCAGGTTGCAGATGCCCGTACCTGTCGATTAGCTGGAGCTGGAACTGTTTTTTGCGAAGCAGCAGGTTGGCATGCTGCGAATGGATGTCTATCAGCCGTTCGGAAAGCTGGCGGAGAGTTGAGAGCGGGACAGGTGTGTCATTTATGAAGTTCCGGGATTTGCCTTGCGGGGTTATTTCCCGCCGTAGGATGCACTCCTCCTCGAAATCGAGGTCGTTTTCCGTAAAAAATGCGGATAGTGACGGATCCTCTATCCGGAAAACCGCCTCCACATAGCTCTTTTGGCTTTTGTCATAGAGTACGGAGGTGTCTGCACGCTGCCCAAGCACAAATGCGATGGCGTCTGTCAGGACAGATTTGCCTGCGCCGGTCTCACCTGTGATGACGGAAAACCCTTCACCGAAACGGACAGCCAGCTGTCGGATGATGGTGTAGTTGCGGACGGTTAGTTGCAGGAGCATGGTCTGGGATCAGTTTAGCTTGGAATATTTGTTTGCATTGGCGGGATCCAGTTGGGTGAGTGTCTGTTTGGCCTCATTACGGATGGCTTCGGAAGCTCCTGAAAACACATTTATAAGTTCCGTGCTTTTTGAGGTCATCATCACTGATGTGAAATAGAGGTTGCTCTTGCTTTTGTGGATTTCCTGTATCTTTTTCAGACTCTGCAGAATTGTGTTGACACCTTCATTCAGGTTGCCGGCCAGCATGTCCATCCCCATCCGGTGGTATTGGTAGTAGAAATTGCGGAAATCCGCATAGGAGGGGTTTGTGTAGTTTTCCCACAGCCAGTAGCGGTTGCGTTTCGACTTGCTGTCGTTGCCGGCCCAACCGGAACCCTGGTTCTGGGAGTAGCCGATGATTGTCTGGCACTGGTTGAAAAACGGGGTTCCGCCCATAGGGGAGAAGGAGTCGAAATAGATGCCAAGCAGAAAATGGATGTAGAAGCCGGTTATTGCGGAGAGGTTCCACATGAAGCTGTTGTCATCATAGTCGAACCCTTGGGATGAGGTGTATGGGAATGTGACCTCGTCATCCTGTACTGTCAGCAGGTTGGAGGAGTAGGTGGAATTGAATACGGGACGGCTCATCTGGAAAATGAGGCGGCCTGTATATTGGTCCCCGTTCTTGCTGTCCAATATCAGCTGGACGTTGCATTTTATACGCTCCTCCTGTTTGAAGTTCAGATTTGTCCACCGCCTTTCATTGATGAAGGTGGTCATCTCCTGTTCCAGTCGTGTGAAAAGGGCGGCATCCTCTCCCTGGATGTTTTTAGTGTTTATGCTCACATGTGCCAGCAGCTCCTGTGCCTGTACGGAAGCTGCCGCGCCAAACAGAAGTATCAGAAACAATTTTATTGCTTTCATGCCTTTTTTTTCAGATTATTCATTATTTCATTCACTATGTGTTCTGCCGTTTCCTTCTTGCTGAGCAGCGGCAGCGCCATAGGCGGACGCTCGCGGAAGAAAATGGTAACCTTGTTGGTGGAAACCTGAAATCCGGCACCTTCGTCCTGAAGCGAATTCAGCACAATCATGTCGGCGTTCTTGCTCTCCAGCTTGTGCATGGCGTTGGCCTCCTCGTTGTCGGTTTCAAGGGCGAAGCCTACAAACAGCTGTCCTGGCTTTTTGCGGGCGGCGAGGGTTTTAAGTATGTCGGTGGTGGGTTCAAGTTCCAGCCGCAGTGTCTCCTGCGATTTCTTGATTTTGTTTGCAGCGGGGTGCGCCGGACGATAGTCGGCAACGGCTGCCGACATTACAACTATGTCGGCGTCCTCCACCCGTTCGGAGCATGCGCGGAACATCTCTTCAGCGCTTTCAACCGGTGTAACGTTGATGTGGGGATGGCTGCATGTGAGATTTGTGGCGCCGCTGACCAGCTGCACTTCAACCCCCTTCTCCGCAAGAGCCTCCGCTATGCAGAATCCCATTTTTCCCGATGAGCGGTTCCCGATGAACCGTACTGCGTCGACCGCCTCGTAAGTGGGGCCGGCGGTGACCAATGCGGTCAGTGAGTGCGTCGCGACTTTCGGATAAAGGAAGGAGTCAATGGTCTCAAACAGCCTTTCCGGTTCCGCCATGCGTCCCTTGCCTTGTGTCCTGCATGCCAGGAAACCCTCTTCCGGTTCGATGATGTGCACCCCCTGCGCTTGGATAAAGGCGAGATTTTTTTGTGTTGAAAAATGGAGGTACATGTTCTCATTCATGGAGGGTGCCATGAACAGAGGTTTGCGGAACGCCAGCAGGGTGGTGCTGAGAAGATCGTCGGCGATGCCGGCTGCCAGCTTGGCAATGCAGTTTGCGGTGGCCGGTGCAATTATTGCGGCATCGGCCCACTGGTGGAGGGAAATGTGTTTTGTGTGCGGCTCTTCAGTCTTGGTGAACAGGTCGCTGTAGAGCGGATGGTTGCTGAGGGTCTCGATGGTGAGCGGGGTGACAAACTCCAGGGCATGCTGCGTGGCGACCACCTTCACCTCATAGCCCGCTTTTACCAGCAGACGTATCAGCGAAAGCGTCTTGTAGGCGGCAATGCCGCCGGTGATGCCGACCAGAATGTTCCCTTTTGCCATCGGTGTGCGCTGTTACTGGTTTTCCTGCTCCTCCTCCCTGAAATAGATTTCGTGGTTCATGAATTCCTGCACAGCCATCAGGGTCGGTTTGGGCAGCATCTCATAATGGCGGACCAGATCGATCTGCTCCTTGTTCTCGCTCTGCTCATCGCCACCGGCGTCACGGTTGATGCCGAACTCCTCGATTTTCTGGTTGAGCTCCTCCTTCATGTCCATGGCAATCTGGTTGGCGCGTTTGGCCAGGATGGCCACGCTCTCATAGATGTTTCCGGTCTGCTCGTCAAAATGGGTGATGTCCCTGGTGACGGCGTTGGTGTCGGTTTTGATTCTCTTGTAATCCATGCTTTTCTTTCTCTCTTTATGTAATAGTGATTATTTGCTCATCAGTATCTGGTCTCTCTTCTGGATGGCCTTTTCCGCAATTTTTCCGCTCTCGGCAAGGAGGGGGGATTGCGGGAACTTCGCCTCCAGCTGACGGTGCCAGTCCACCGCCTGCTGGTAACGCTCCGCCTGCTTTGCGGGGATGCTGTTCTCCGCATATTTGTAGCAGTTGTTGACCAAATCGAAAAGAGCCTTTTCAGTATATGCTGACCCTGGATAGTCCTTCATCAGATTCTTGAATGCGATCTGTGCTGCGGCATACTGTCCGATGTTGTAGTACATGTACGCGATTGCGTAGGCTTTGTGCGCCATCTGGTCGCGGATGGTGTCCAGCATGGCGTTGCATTCGTTGTTGAAGCGGCTTTGCGGGTAGGATTCCAGAAATGTTTCCAATCCCTCCTTGGCCAGTTGGGCATCGGTTTGGTCCAAGTTGAAATTTGGAATGTTCATGTAGTGCGACTTGGCCGCCAGGAACGCGGCCTCCTCCGTCCTGGGGGAGAATGGGTATTTCCGTGTGAAATCGTTGAAATGGAACGCTGCCATCAGGTAATCCTCGTTTTTGTAGTAGCAGTCGGCGAACAGGAAAAGGATGGAATCGCCCTGCTCGCTCCCCATGTAAAGAGGGTATACCCGTTCGAACAGGTCAGCGGCGCTAAGGTATAGACCTTTGTCATAATATGCCTTTGCTGCGGCAAATTTGGCCTCTTTTGTTTTAAGTTTACGGTACTTTCTTGGTGTGGTGTCTCCGCTTTTCTTCTGCGCATACGCGGATACCCCTCCCAGTGAGAATAATATAATCAAAAGAAAGACAAAGTGTTTCTTTATCATCGCAAATCGTTTACCAAGCATTTTTCAACGGTTGCAAAAGTAATAATAAATTGTATGCGGAGAGGAGGTTTTACACTTTTTTTTGCGAGGGTTGCTTTATCTAAACTGTAGTGCCATGCGCATACAGATATTCTGGTGCGATATCCGCGCCATTTGCCCAGAATATTGTCTGGTCAAGACCGAATTGTATAAATTGTTTTTTATCTTGCAGCTCTTTAAATGCCGGATATTGTAACAGTGGCGTCAAATCAATGCGTTTGCTTACTCCGTCGCTGAATTCGCACAACAGGGTGTATTCACCCTCATAATCCACATTCTTAATGGTTAACATTGTTTTTAGTTTTTTATCTTTTTATTTTTATTATTTTGTCTCCCCGTTGGGCTCTGTCCCAAATTTCTTCCAGTTCATTAATATGTTCGTCAATGAATTGGTTTACTATCTGTATGGTTTTTGTCCTTGCTCTTCCTTCAATTTCGCGGGAGTGTAGTGTAATCGTGAACTCCCCTTCACCGCTTCGCACATGAATATGTGGCGGATTATGGTCGAAGGCATAAACGTAAATCAGCAAACCTTGAATGATAAAAACCGAACCCATTAATATAAGTGTTATATATACAATTATTTAGAAATAAATAAATTCAAATTGAATTGACTTGCAAATTTCCATAAAAAAACGATATGAATTTCACATTTGCGAAATTATCTGTAAAAAAAAGGGAGCGGAAGTCCGCTCCCTTTGTGGTGTTATGATATCCGTCACTCCTTTTCCGGAGTGAGGTCCTGGATGTTGTTCCCGATATCATCGATAATGGCCTTGTAGAACCAGTCCGGATAGCGCGGCTGCTCTGGCGAGGCGGGAATATGCTCGTCGTTGCCGTTGTTGAGGAAGCGGCCGCCCTTCTCCTTCTTGATGTTGCCGTCCATGTACTTGACCAGCAGGTACTGCGAGAGTGATTTCCAGCGGTTGAACATGATGCTTGCCTGGTTGGACGAGAACTTGTTCAATGCCTCAATGCCCTTTTCGTGGTTGGCCACATACTGGTCTGCCAGCACGCCGCTCTGCTCTTTGACCAATTGTATGAAGTTGGTTTCCAATTCTGATTGTACTTTCTGCACATCCTTAATCATGGCGTTGTAACGCAGGTAGGCGAAGTTGGAGACCTGGTTGAAGAGCCAGAACGCGGAGGTGGGGGAATAGGTCATCAGGTCGCCGTTGCCCACCTTGAAGCAGTGCGGCACCTGGGTGCAGCCGCAGAAAATGGGCACGTAGCATGTGCTGTAGGTGTCGTCCACTCCGAACCAGAGGATTCCGCCGACAGGGTTGGGAAAACGGCCCCGGCATTGGGCAATAAAGGAGAATCCTGTCTGCTGTGTGGAGGTGGCTCTCTCATGAATGTATTTTTTTCCTTCGTAGCTCCAGGTCATGGGACGCCAGCGGTATGGGCAGGCGAAGGGGCCGGCTCCGACATCCTTGGTCATGTCAAGGGAGGTGCCTTCGAAATGGTCGCGCATGAGTGAGAACATATCTTCAACACCTACCTTTTCAGCCGGTTTGATCCACAATGGCATGCGGTGGGTCAGGTTCTCGCCGCGGGCATAGTCCTCGTATGGTGCGGCAACCTCCTTGTTCAGGTGCATGAAAGCCGCCCACACACGCGCCTCGCAGAAGCGTGCGCCGCCGAAATCGACCGGGTTGTAGATGTCGGAGAAGCTGAACTCTTCATCCTTACCGCTGAACAGGCCGATTGCGCGGGCGTAGGAAATCACGTCGCTGCTATAGACCACTTCCACCGAAGGGTTCATGATCTTGGCTATGTTCTTTGTGGAGATGGAGGTCTTGCCGTTCTCCAACGGAAAGGTGGTGATGCGTGCCTGGTTGGCATGTCCGGAGACGTAGCCGTCCGGAATGCGGCGGGCCACCCATACAGGGCTTTTTGTCCAATTCTTGACATCCACGTTGCCCTTTTTGTCCAGCATCTGTTTGCCTTTGCCCACCATTTCAAGAATCCAAACCTCATTGGCGTCGGCGATGGAGAAGGACTCGCCCTCACTGCAGTAGCCGTATTCCGAGGTCAGCTCATGGAAAATCCGGATGGCTTCACGGGCGGTTTTGGCGCGTTGCAGCGTGATGTAGATGAGGCTGCCGTAGTCGATGATGCCGCGCGGGTCGGCCAGCTCCTCAAGGCCGCCGAAGGTGGTCTCGCCGATGGCAAGCTGGTGCTCGTTGATGTTTCCGATTACGGAATAGGTGGCCAGGGCCTGTTTGATTTGGCCGAGTTTCTTGCCGGAATCCCATTCGATGATGTCCATCATGGTGCCGGCGGGGTAGGTGGCCGCAGGGCGGTAGTAGAGCTCACCGTAAAGCACGTGCGAATCGGCGGCGTAGCTGATGAAGCAGGAACCGTCCTTGCTTGCCCCCTTGGTGACGAGGAAATTGGTGCAGGCGTACATTTGTCCGAATGAAAGTGCGGACAGACAGAGCCACGCGGTTACAAATAATCTTTTCATATTAACTCAAAAATTTCGTCTGATGTCAGATTCAGAAGTTGTAAACCACGCCTAACGTGAGCACCTTGCCACTGCTGTGCTGGTTGATGCCCAGGTCAAAATTGTTGTTGGTGTTCGTGTAGGTGTAACCGCCTTTTTCAAGTTTTGAAGTGCTGTTGACGAAGCGGAGCTCGCAAAGTCCGAGATAGGCGTCGAACTGCCATTTTTCATTCATCTTGTAGGAGATGCCCGGGACAATGCCGGCAAAAATCTCGGTGGTTTTGGGATTGTCGACGGTTCTGGTGACATTGTCGATTCTGTACTCTTCCTTGACGCTGCCCATTTTCAGGCCTGCGCTTGCTTCTGCAAACAGGGAGAACTGGCCGATCTGCAACGCATAGTAGCGGAAGAAAAGTCCGGCACCAAAATTTGTTTTGGATCTTTTGTGTGCGGTTTCATTCATGCCGTCATAGTCATCAGGATAGTTGTTGTTGTTCATTTCGTAACACAGATCCACACCGACGGCCATCTTTTCGTTGAGACCGAATCCGATTCTCGGAGCGATGGTGAAATCAAGCACTTTGATGGGATTCACCGTAATGGTTTGGGTGCCACCGGTCACTTCCTGCTTGTTGATGGAATAGGAGCCGAGACCAAGATTTCCGCCCACAAACAACTGGGCGTTGGCGATGGTGCTTGCCGCGAAAAGCACTGCTGCGGTTAACATAAGTTTTTTCATGTCTTTTTGTTTTAGATTGAAAAATTAATTAATTGTGTGTTTAAAGTTTTATTTGTCAATATTTTATTTAAAAATTAATATGTCGTTCATTTCATTTTACAAGGCATTGGTCCAGCAGGCTGCAGAGACTGTTTGTGTCCAGATGCTGTCCGATGAACACCAGCTTCTGCATGCGGTCGCCGTAAGTGTCGTCCCATTCGGCGCATACCTCCGGATGCTGCTGCAGGAACGGACCGAGTTCATCAGGCGGCATGGTTGCAAACCACTGTCCGGCTTCGCGCAGCGTTGAACTTTTCCCAACCTGGTCGAAAATGTAGCAGAGGTCCTGGTCGTAGCTGAAATAGCAGATGCCTTTGGAGCGTATGGCATTGCGGCTGAGCCAGTCCCTGACAAAACTGTGGAACTTCTCGTAGCGGAAGGGGGAGCGGGTCTGGTAGACATAGGTGCGGATGCCGTATTCTTCCGCTTCGCCCTCCTCCTCATGGTGATGATGGTGATGGTGATGATGATGATAGTGTTCCTCATGTTCATGTTCATGTTCATGTTCATGTTCATGTTCATGTTCGCCCGTCTCTTCATCATCATCGTGGATGTTCTCCACCTCGCGTATCCATGTGGCTGACGCGGAGGTCTTGTCAAAATCGAACAGTCCGGTGTCCAGCAGCCGTTCCATCGGCACCTCCCCGTAGTCGCAGGGCAGAATCTCCGCCTTCTGCTGCAGTGAGCGGATCAGCGCTTTTGTACGGCCCAGTTCATCTGGTGAAACATCCGACGCCTTATTCAATAAAATGAGGTTGCAGAATTCGATTTGCTGTATGATGAGATTCCCCAAATCCTCCTCGTCATCTTTCCTGACAGTCTCCAGCTTCTGGAATTCATCCCGCATCCGTACGGCATCCACCACAGTGACGATGCAGTCCAGCCGTGGCAGCCGGTCATCTGGGAAGGGATCCTCCAGATATGGTATGGAGCAGATGGTTTGGGCGATTGGCTCCGGTTCGCAAATTCCGCTCGCCTCAATGACAATATAGTCGAAGCGGTTTTGTGCCACGATGTCGCGCAACTGCTCTATGAGGTTGTTTTTCAGTGTGCAGCAGATGCAGCCGTTCTGCAGGGCTATCAGATTGTCGTCAGTCTGGCTAACCACGCCGCCCTGCTGGATCAGTTCCGCATCGATGTTGATTTCGCCCAAATCGTTGACGATGACGGCAAAACGGATGCCTTTCCGGTTGGAAAGTATACGGTTTACAAGTGTTGTTTTGCCGCTGCCCAGATAGCCTGTAAGCAGCAGTACGGGAATTTCTTGTCTATCTCTTGTCATGTGCGGCTCCGATGCGTTGTTAGAAACGGTATCCCACATTCAGCGAGAAGACGTAGTTTTTGGAACTGGCCGGTTCGTATTTGTGGGTTTTTGTCTTGTATTCGTTAAGGCTGTTGGTCAGTCCGATGCTTGCACGGAGGCCTGCGAATATGTGTTCGGTGAAATAGTAGTTCGCACCGACAATCACTCCTACATTGAACAGGTTTATCTCCTCCTTTGCCATACTTCTGCTTTCAAAGTGCTCGGTATTGGAGACATCGCTGTTGTATTTGTATTTGTTCTTGCCGCCAAGCAAAAATCCGAACTCCGGACCGACCTGCAGGTCAAGCTTTTCGTCCAGCAGGTAGAGGTTGAAGGCGATGGGCAGGTCAATGAAATGAATCTGCTGGGTGAAGGTGTAGTCCCCGTATTTCTCGTCGTATTTGTCCTTACGTCCCTCCATTGAATAGAGCAGGTCTGCAGTCAGGCTCATGTTGCCGCTGAAACCGAAGAAATACTCTCCGAAAACACCGGCGTTGCAGGCTGGCATCAACGGATGTTTCAGGTTCTGGCTGTTCACGTCGGTACTTTGTGTGGTCATTTGGAATCCGGCGCGGACACCAAAGAAAAACTGGGAGAATGCATTGTTGCTGAAACTAATGCAGGTGGCAGTCATTGCCAGGGTGATAAAAAGTCTTTTCATCTGTACAAATTTTTTATTCAGTTATTTTTATAAAAGGCAAAAGTAATCAAAAACCCCTTCGCTTGTCCGGTTTTGTGGAAAAAAAAGTCTGTTTTTTGAAAAAGCATTGATTCTGAATGCGTTTTTTTTCAAGGGATGTTTCGCAGAAAACAGGTTCGCCGGTTTCAGGAACCATGCCGGTGTGGAACATGACCGATGAACGGGTCATTGGGGTTGGGGTGAAATCCTGCACCTGTTCCGGATGGTAGGAAATCTGCCGCATCTTTTCCGACAGCTTCTGCATGTCGCGGAGTGTGCAGCCCGGATGGCTGGAGATGAAATAGGGGATCAGCTGCTGGCGGAGCCGGTGTCGAAGGTTGGTCTCTTCAAACCTTTTCCGGAACTGGAGGAAAACGTGGTAGGGCGGCTTGCGCATCAGCTGCAGCACGTGCTCCTCGGTGTGCTCGGGAGCCACCTTAAGCCGTCCGGAGACGTGTCGGGTGATCAGCTGCTCCGCATATTCCTCCAGATGGTATTCCTGCCGCTGCTGCGGGGTGGCCAGCTCAATCATGTCGGTGCGCACGCCGCTGCCGATGGTCACCTTGTGCACTCCCGGCAGGGCATTGACCTCCCTGTAAAGTTCCGTCATCGGACGGTGGTCGAAATGCAGGTTGGGGCATATTTTCGGATAGATGCATGAGATTCGGCGGCATTTCCCGCAAGCCGAGCTCTCTTTGCCGTGAGCCTGGTACATGTTTGCTGAGGGGCCGCCCAAGTCTGTGATGTGTCCCTTGAAGTATGGCATGCGGCTCAGTTTTTCCACCTCTTTGAGGATGGATTCCTTCGACCGGCTTACAATCCGTTTACCCTGATGCAGAGAGATTGTGCAGAAGCTGCATCCGCCGAAGCATCCGCGGTGGATGTTGATTGAGTTCTGTATCATGTTGAATGCCGGAATTTCCCCGCGTTTGTCATAGTGGGGGTGAGGCAGTCTGGTGAACGGCAGTTCATAAACCGCATCCAGTTCGGCTGTCCCCATCGGTCCGGCAGGCGGGTTCACAACCACTGTCCTCTCCCCGACATTCTGGCAGATCGTCGGAGGGGCGCTTTGTACGGAAGCGGCTTCCGTCAGCCTGAAAGCTTCGGCGAACTGTCTCTTGGATTTCAGGCATTCTTCGTGTGATGGCAGTAAGAGCACATCCTTCCCCACTTGCGGCTGCTTTTCCATATAGGCAATTTGCGGAATCCGTTTGAAATCGGACAAATCAGGTTTTGTCTTTTGCCGGAAAACAGCTGTGATGTCCCGCATCGGTTTTTCCCCCATGCCGTAAACCAGCAGGTCGGCCCCGCTGCTCTCCAGGATGGGGGGCATAAGGCTGTCCGACCAGTAGTCGTAGTGGGTGAGCCGGCGCATGCTTGCCTCCACACCTCCGATGACAATCCAGGAGTCAGGAAACAGCTGCCGCACGATGCGGCTGTAGACATTCACCGCGTAGTCGGGACGGAAACCGGCCTGGTTTCCTGCGGTGTAGGCGTCGGTGGAACGCAGCCGTTTGAGTGCGGTGTAATGGTTCACCATGGAATCCATTGCACCGGAGGTGATGCCGAAGAAATAGCGGGGTTTGCCGAACTTTTTGAAGTCGCGCAGGTCGTCCCGCCAGTTGGGCTGGGGCAGTATGGCCACACGGCAGCCTTCATGTTCCAGCACGCGTCCGATGACGGCCGCCCCGAAAGAGGGATGGTCCACATAGGCGTCCCCGCTGATGAGAACAACATCAACTTCGTCCCATCCGCGAAGCTCCATCTCCTTCCGGTTTATTGGAAGCCAAAGTTTAAGGTCTGCCGACATGTCGGGATGTTGTCTTTATGCCTGGTTCAGCAACGCCTTGACCTTTTCGGCAATGATTTTGTTTTCGGCTTTTCCGGCCAGGGCTTTTGAGGCCAGCCCCATCACTTTGCCCATGCCCTTGATGTCTGTCACACCGCTTTCGGCAATTATCTGGCGTATGACCTCCTCAATCTCAGCTTCGGACATTTGTGCCGGCAGGAACGCGGCGATCACTTCCGCCTGCCGCATCTCCTCGGTGTACTGCTCCTCACGGTTCTGTGACTTGTAGGTCTCAGCCGCCTCCTTGCGCTGTTTTATCATGCGCTGCAGCATCTTTATCTCCATCTCCTCAGTGATTTCCGTGCCGGGATTGTTCGCCTTGAGCAGCAAAAGTTCCGATTTGATGGCGCGCAGAGCGTCAAGTTTCTCCTTCTCCTTGTGAAGCATGGCCTGTTTGATGGCCTCGTTGATGGTTTCTGTAAGCATGTCTCTTGTTTTTTTAATCCGAATTATTTTAACGTATATGCGGACGGATTATTGCCAGGAAAAGCGGAAAAGGTTGCTTTTTACATTTTTTTCAGTATTGCGCAGCTCTCTTCGTGAAATTTGCATCTGTCTGTTGAATTTGGGTGTTCTATTTTTTACTATCTTTGCATTTTGTGACAATTTGTGAAGATAAAACAATAAAGATATGGAACTGAATACATTGACAGCAATATCCCCGATAGACGGACGCTATTACAGGCAGGCGGGGCAGCTTTCGGAATACTTTTCGGAATATGCGCTCATCCGCGCGCGTGTGCTGGTGGAGGTGGAGTATTTCATCGCGTTGTGCGAATGGCCTTTGCCGGAACTTAAAGGGGTGGATGCCTCCCTGTTCCCGAAGTTGCGCGGCATCTATACGGACTTTTCGGTGGAGGATGCGCGGCATGTGAAGGAGATTGAGAAGACCACCAACCACGATGTCAAGGCGGTGGAATATTTTCTGAAGGAGAAATGGGATGCGCTGCAGCTTTCCGAATACAAGGAGTTCATCCATTTCGGCCTCACTTCGCAGGACATAAACAACACTGCCACGCCCTGGCTGCTGAGGAGTTTCCATCAGAAAGTGTGGGAACCGGCCTTTGCTGAGCTGTCGGATGCGCTGCTGGAACGGGCCGAATCCTGGAAGGAGGTGCCAATGCTGGCCAAAACCCACGGGCAGCCAGCCTCACCGACGGTGCTGGGCAAGGAGTTCTATGTGTTTTACGAGCGGTTGCAGGCGCAGAAAAAGCTGCTGGACCAGATTCCGTTCTGCGGAAAGTTCGGCGGTGCGACCGGCAATTTCAACGCGCACCATGTGGCCTATCCGGATTTGGACTGGGTAGCGTTCGGAAATCGCTTTCTTTCGGAAAAATTGGGGTTACAGCGCTTGCAGACCACCACGCAGATTGAGCATTACGACCATCTTGCCGCCTATCTGGAGGGGGTTAAGCGCATCAACACCGTCCTGCTGGACATGGACAGGGACATCTGGATGTATGTCTCCATGGAGTATTTCCGCCAGCAGGTGAAGGCGGGGGAGGTGGGTTCCTCGGCCATGCCGCACAAGGTGAATCCAATCGATTTTGAAAATTCCGAAGGAAATATCTGCATCGCCAACGCGCTGCTGGAGGGAATTGCGGCCAAACTGCCGGTGTCGCGGCTGCAAAGGGATTTGACCGACAGCACCGTCACCCGTAATTTGGGCGTCCCGTTGGCACACACCATCATTGCCTTCAGCTACTTAAAAAAAGGCCTGGGCAAACTGTTGCTGAACGAGGAGGCTTTGGATCGGGATCTGGAGAAGAACTGGGTGGTGGTTTCCGAAGCCATCCAGACCATCCTGCGCCGCGAAAAATATCCGCAGCCCTATGAGGCGCTCAAGGCGCTGACCCGAGGCAAAACCCACATCACCAAGGAGGTGATCCACGAATTCATCGATACCCTGCAGGTGAGCGACGCTGTTAAGGCCGAACTGAAACGGATCACGCCGCAGAACTACACAGGCGTGGCCTGTAAGATGGTGAAGTAGGGGGGCTTACTGCCGCTTTTGTTTCCGTTGTGTCGTCAATTAACGCGATTGCGGCAGGTATAACCTCCAAACCTTCTGCAACGAGTTCCCAGTACAAACTGTCACCAGCAACTCCTATATACCACATCTCCTTTATTTGAAGGATTTTATCACGAAGATGGTTGTCAGTTGTTTGGGCGTTTGCCGCCACCAAAACCATCAGGCAAACAATACATAATATGTTTTTTGAGAATAAACGCATGTCAATCGGTGTTTTTGCAAAAGTACTCAAAAATCCGACACGCTTCCCGCGCCGAAGGTGGAAAATGTGGGGTGTAGGGCGCAATAATGGATGCGAATTGTCGTTCTAACAATATTGTATTGAATGATAATATGGTAGAACAGATGTTTTGAAAATGACAAAAGACGAAATAAAGGATTATCTTAGCAGATTGCATCGCAGTGCTTTCCGTAATGAAAAGCAAATCAGGAACAGCCGGATCTGCGGGTGTTTTTATTGCGGTAGTATCCTCAAACCTGAAGATATCGTTGAATGGCTGGATGATGACGGGCGCGGTGACCATACAGCTGTCTGTCCGAAATGTGGCGTTGATTCTGTTATTGGGGATGATTGTGGTGTGCGGATTACACCTCCTTTTCTTGACCTGATGTATCTTGAATACTTTGGAGATGGGGTAGGTGACACAAAAGTTCAAATTGTTAAGGAAGAGACAGATGGAAAAGTCCTCATGGAGATAATGGTGGTTTCTGAAGCCATCCAGACCATCCTGCGCCGCGAAAAATATCCGCAGCCCTATGAGGCGCTCAAGGCGCTGACCCGCCGGATTTCCCGCAGACGACCCTGATTCAGAATTTTACAAATTGAAAATCTTCTGCCTGCTGTGGGTTCCTGACGACCGTTTTGTGACCGCCCCCGCGCTGGTGGAACGCCTGTCCGACATCTTCCGGACCACCAAACCCTTTCTGGACTACACCAACCGGGCCATCACCTTCGCGCGGGAGGAGCTGTGATTGTTGCGAAATAAAAAATGACGTGATGTGCTACCATGCCGTGGTGTACAACATTATGATTATTGGCGAGGCAGCGAATATGCTGACCAAGGAATTATTTCTGTTGTACCGGGAAGGTGAAGTAGGTGTCGGGATAGGGTTCGTTCCTCAGGGTGAAATGCCACCACTCGCTGTCGAGCGGTTTGAAGCCGTGGCGCAGCATGGCCTTTCGGAGAATCATGCGGTTGGCGAACTGCTCGGCGGTAATGCTTCGGCCGGCAGGACTGGCGCTGTTGTCACCCGTGTACTCGCCCGTTTCGGGATTGCCGCAGAAATCCGGGTGGCTCTCGGGACCGAACCAGTCAAAGGTTCCGCCCATATCAACCTCCTTCTCGGTGGTCATATCGAAGAGCGTCAGGTCGATGGTCGAACCACGGGTGTGGCCGCTCTTTGCCATGATATATTCCTGATCGAAGAGCACACTTTTGTCAAGGTCGGGATAGAAATAGGGCTTCATCAGCGTGTCGGCAACATCGGCTGCCCAGCGCACGAAGTGGTCGACACCCCGTTGCGGACGGTAGGCATCGAAAATCTTGATGCGGTAGCCCTGCTTGACAAGGTCGTCACTCACGGCCTTGAGACTGTCGGCGGCCTGACGTGTGAGCAATGCCGTAGGTTGCAGGTAGCCGTCGATGCGGGTACCCACGAAATTGTAGGTGCCGTAATACCGGATTTCCAAAATCGCATCCGGCACCACATCGGTGACAGCCACAAAACCGCTGTTGTCCTCCTCTGGCAGCGTAGTCTTCTCTTTGTCGCAGGAAGCAAAACACATTGCCGCAATGACCATAAGAATGAGGATTCTGTTCTTTAGTGTAAAAAGTGATATTCTCATAATTCAAGGTAGTTTTTATGTAAAAATTTACAAATTCGTTCTACATCGTTTTATCGGCCAGCCTCATACTGTCGAAGGCTGGTGTTGTCCCGGCAACAACATTGGCTGCGTTATTTTTTTCTGTCTGCTTTTTCTGTTTTGCCAAGGCAACGAGCACCACCGCCGCGAGGATAAGCACTATGCCTACGGCAAGGAAAACCGTGAACGGCTCACCGAACACAAACAATCCGATGAGCACTGCGGTGAGCGGTTCGAGGGCGCCCAGTATGGCCGTGGCGGTAGACCCGACATATTTGGCGGCATACACCATCAGCACCAGCGCGAAGATGCCTGGCACCAAGGCCAGCCAGCCCACATAGAACCAGCCGACGGAGCCGTGGGGCAACGTGAGCGGCAGCCCTGCAACCAGCGAATACACCAACATGCCCAGAGCGCAGTACAGCAAAACATAAAAATTGATCTTGATGGACGACATCTGCAGGTTCCCTCTGTCCATCAGTATGATGTAAAGGGCATACGACAGTGCGGAGGCAAGCACCAGAAGAACTCCTGTTATCGACAGCGTATCGCCGTTGTCGCTCCAATAGAGCAATATGACTCCCGCACACGAAAGCAGCAGTGACAGCAGCGTTGAAAAAGAGATACGTTCGTGGAAAAAGAATGTCATTACAAGCGCCGTCATCACAGGGTAGGTGAATAGTATTGTGGAGGCCACTCCTGCCGCCATATAATGGAAACTCAGATACAGGGTGAGCGAAGAGACAATGAACAGCAGTCCCAGCCCAGTCAGCACACGAAACTCCGGCCACGTAACCTTGAGCCTCTCCTTGCGGAAAAGCATCACAACGGCGATGATTGCCCATGCCAGCCCGAAACGGTAGAACAGAACGCTGTTTGTCTGCATTCCGGTGGCATAGAGTTTCAAGGCGCCCAAAGGATTGGTGCCATAGCAGATGGCGGCGGCAATGCCGGCCAAAGTTCCTATAAACCTACGGTTTTTCAATTTTGCAAATAATTATGTCGTTTACGTACAAATGTTTATATGTAAATTTTTTTGTTGTTACAATGCATTTGCAGCCTTGTGGGACGATTTGCCCCGGGCAATATAACGACACAACTTTGGATAAATTGCCGACTTGGAAATGAATTCTGCGGTTTTATTTCAGCATTGCCTCAATGTCCGTCTCCATATCCTCAGGCTTGGCCACCGGTGCATACCGTCTGATGACGCTGCCGTCCTTGGAGATGAGGAATTTGGTGAAATTCCAGCGCACGCCGCCCTCCTCGCGGCCGTCTGACTTGCTGAGGCTGTCCACCATTTTCATGACCGCCTTGTCCTTCAGACCGGAGACTTTTTCGTCAGGAACCTGTTCCGTCAAATACTTGAAGATGGGATGGGCGTTTTCGCCGAACACCTCGGTTTTCTTCATCAGCGGGAAGGTGACACCGTGGTTGACGCGGCAGAATTCGGCAATCTCCTCGTCGCTGCCGGGTTCCTGGTGCTTGAACTGGTCGCAGGGGAAGCCGAGAATCACCAGCCCCTGCTCCTTGTACTTTCGGTACAACGCCTCCAGGCCGTCGTACTGGGGAGTGAAACCGCACTTTGAAGCGGTGTTGACAATCATCAGGACCTTGCCGCGATATTGCGCCATGTCCACCTCTTCGCCTTTGTTGTCCAAGGCTTTGAAATCGTAAACATTTTATTTTTTTTTTTTTTTTTAATCAGGTTGACTGCATGTGGATTATGCCTTTCTTTCAATTTGTTCCCATCATTTTTTCTATTTCCCCGCGATGCTCGAAAAGGGTGCATCCTGAGTGCAAACCGGGCTTCCCGCGGGTTTTGCAGGACATTTTTATAGGCCTTCTTCATAATGTTACGAATAGCATTACTCATATAGGCTGCCAGATCAAAGCTCTTCAGTTCGTCCATTTTGCCTGTATTTGGAATGCCTGATTCGACAAATTTGTCACAAAGAACTGCAACGACTTGATTGTTTTTTGTTTATACATAATATAAAAATGAAGTTACAATTAAATGTTGTTGGTTTCCCATAATCCTGCTATGAGCCGGTCGAGAGCCGGAACCATCCGTGTAAGCTCCTCCATCGGACCTGTATGTTTCAGTATGTCGGCGCTCAGGCATCCGGGGATATGCTTGGCCTGTTCGCGCATCCCCATGCCTTTGGAGGTCAGCGAGACAATGCGCTGACGGGCGTCACTCCTGCCGTTGGAGCGTTTTATCAGCCCGGCCTTTTCCATACGCTGCAGGAGTGGCGTGACTGTATTGGTCTCAAGCATGAGCCGGCGGGCAATGTCGTTCACCGGGAGACGGTCTTTTTCCCACAGCACAAGCAATACGAGATACTGTGGATAGGTAATCCGCAACGGGGCGAGATATGGATGGTAGGCGCCGATTGTAAGCCTTGCCGCCGCATAAAGGCGGAAACAAAGCTGGTTTTCTAATTTAAGTTGTTCATACTCCATTATTTGCTATTTATATCGTTCACGATGCAAAGATATATGAAAAATATATATCGTGAGCGATATTTTTCAAAAAAATTTCACCGACATGCTCCACCGGATTGCCGTGCCCGTCATACGTCCATTCTTCCAAAAAGGCCATGAAGCAGTTGAAAATGGACTCGTTGATGGATTATATCCCTTAAATGAATGTAAAAAGGTTTTCTTTGTTGCCAAGCAGTTCTCACATCCACTTCCTTTTCCTCATCAGCCGCACGATGCTGTCTTCGAGGTTGGTCATATTGTTGTTGGCTTTATTTCACTTTATTGTATGTTTCGTCGTCCACAGGCTCCAACCATTGAGTTCCACTCGATTTCTGTCGCGACTCGGCAGAGCCGATGCGAGCATCACTCTGCTCTCGCTGCTCCATCAGTTCGTTGCTTGCACCTTCCTGAACGTCCTTGTGGTAGGTGAGGTGCTGCATCCAGCTGTCCTTGGCGGCGCCGTGCCAGTGCTTCACGCCTTCGGGAATCTCGATGATTACGCCTGGTTCCAGCTTGACGGCGGGCTTGCCCCATTCCTGGTACCAGCCGCGGCCATAGACGCACACCAGCACCTGCACCTGCTTATGGTGGATGTGCCAGTTGTTTCGGCAGCCGGGTTCGAAGGATACGTTGACCATGCCGCCGTCGTAGGGCGAGACGTAACTGTTGCCGATAAAGTACTGCGCATAAGCGGTGTTCGGTTCGCCCCGCCGCCAGCTCGATTTCAAATCGACATAGTTTTGGATGTAAATGTCGCTGGCAAGGTGGTCGTTGACGGAATCGCTGACACCCAGTTGCTGAATTGCCACGGCGACGCGGTGCGCCTCCATTTTGCCCACACGCTCCTGCAGCACTTTCGGGATGGCGAGCAGCTGGGCATCGGTCAGACCCATGTTCCGTGCGCCGCGCACGTGGGCGGCAAGCTGGGGCTCCACGCCCTCTAAACCGGCCAATGCACTGACAGTCACCAGCTCACGGTCGGCGTGGGTCAGCAGGTCGCGGGCGAAGATGTCGCCGAAGAGGTGTGCCTTGAGGTAGTAGTCCTCGGCGGGACAGAATTTGTAGTCGAAGGGCTGTCCCGACAGTTTGGTCTGCACCTCGGTGCCTTGTTTCAGGGCATCGTAGTTGGAGGGTAGGGGAGTGGACTCGTCTCCATGGAGCACTTTCACGCCTTTTGCCTCCCTGTCACCGATGACGCGTTGGAGTACGCCCAGTGCGTTGAGTGAGCGCGGGAATCCCGTGTAGGCATAGAGTTGCGAAAGGGCCTCCTTGATCTGATTGGCTGTCAAATCGGCTTCCAAACCATTGTGAATGGCGGCTTCCAGCGACATCAGCTCTCCTTTTGCCTCGTAGCAGGCAATGGCCGTCATTGCAGCCGCCTGTTTTTCGTTGAATGTCAAAGTGCTCATATCTTTGTCTGTTTTTGTTGCCTTGTTGCAGCCGGCCAATAAAACGACGGCGGCGAAAATCAGAAATGTGTGTTTCATAATGTTTTAAGTTGTTTGTTATTCTATTTTCCCAAACTGCTCCATCCCCACCATCGGCTTGGTGTCGATCAGTTTCAGCGACTTCACCATTTGGGCGGTGCCTTCCTTGTACTTCTTGAAATGGGCGGTCTGGAGGTGGCTCTGGTAGGCCTCCTTGTCGGCGTAGATTTCCAAGATGAAGATTTTGCAGGGATTGTCCTTTTCCTGCATCGAAAACAATGTCAGCACGCCGGGCTCCACTTTCACCGAAGTTTCCCCGACTTCCTTGGCGTAAGCCAGATACTTTTCCAGATACTCCGGCACCACCTCTATTTCGGCAAGGCGGACAATTTTGTCGCCGCAGGTGCGAAGCGGCACATTTTCGCCGAACAGACGGCGGGCGTTGTCGGTGAAGATCTCCTGCGGGTCCAGTCCGTGCGAGGCGAGACGCTCCTCCAAGGCCTGCTTGCCGCTGATGAGCACCGGCTCGGCCACATACGGGTAGTCGCTGCCGTAGAGGATATGGTCGGGAGTGGTGATGGTGAGTAGCGCATCGAGGACATCATCGGTGGGCGCGCCGGCCAGGTCGTAGTAGAGCCGCGACAGGTTGGCATCGACATCCACAGGCTGCATGATGCCCTGTTTCACCATCACGGGCAACAGCGAGCGGAAACGCGGCATGGCGTTGGGCAGGAACGAGCCGCAGTGCGGCACCACCACCTTCAGGTTGGGATAGCGCACCAGCACATTGTGGGCTATCATGTTGAGAATAGCGCGCGAGGTCTCGGCCAGATATTCGTAGCTCGCCAGCGGCACGTCGGCAATCAGCTGTGCGTTGACCGCCGAGGGTTTGTGCGGATGCAGGATGACGACGGCCTTTTGCGCGTCGAGGTAGGCCATCAGCGTGTCCAAGGCGGGGTCGCCGAGGTACTGCCCGTAGCTGTTGGTGGCCAACTTGATGCCGTCGGCGCCCAGCACCTCAAGGGCGTAGCGTGCCTCCTCCAAGGCGTGCGGCACATCTGGCAATGGCAGCGCGGCGCAGAAAAGGAAACGCCCCGGATAGCGGGCCTTCAGCGCGGCACACTCCTCGTTGTACTTGCGGCACACCGCCGCCGAAGCCTCCGCGTCGCCGAAGAAAGGCTGCGGGGCGGGCATCGTCAGCACGGCGGTTTGGATGCCGGCCTTGTCCAT
>CACYHG010000042.1 GCA_902774175.1 uncultured Bacteroidota bacterium | reverse complement strand
CTATTAACTGTCAATCATGCGCAGCATATTGATGATATACACCGGTGGCACCATCGGTATGATGAAAAACCAGGAGACCGGCGCTCTTGAGCCATTCTGCTTCGACGACATCTACACACATCTGCCGATGCTCCGGCTGATAGATGCCGACGTGCACATCAAGGAGCTCCAACCCCTGATTGACTCCTCCAATTCCAACCCTGCCTTCTGGGTCAGGTTGGCCAGCTTCATTTACGAAAATTACGACAGTTATGACGGCTTTGTGATCCTGCACGGTACTGACACCATGTCCTACACGGCTTCGGCACTCTGCTTCCTGCTGGAAAACCTTTCCAAACCGGTGATTCTGACCGGCTCCCAGCTGCCGTTAGGTGTGATGCGCACCGACGGTCGTGAGAACATCCTCAACTCCATCGAAATTGCAGCCGACTATCAGAACGGTCAGCCGATGGTTCCGGAGGTATGCCTCTACTTTGAGAATTCGCTCTACCGCGGCAACCGCACATACAAGGACAACGCCGAACATTTCAACGCCTTTGTCTCGGCCAACTACCCCAAACTGGCGGAAGTCGGAGTATACATTAAATATAATACGCATTACATCCGTCCGGCCAGCAAGGAGAAGCTGATACTGCACACTCAGATGGACGACAACATCGCCATTCTGAAACTTTACCCGGGAATAACGGAGCAGGCGGTCAGGACAGTACTTAACATTCCGGGACTGCGGGCGGTCATCATGGAGACATACGGTTCAGGCAACGCCCCCACCTACCCATGGTTCATAAACCTGCTGCAGGAGGCCATTCAGAAAGGCTTGATTGTCACGAGCGTCACCCAGTGCAAGGGCGGCGGTTCGGTGGAGATAGGAAAGTATGGCACCAGCGTGCCGTTGGGACAAATCGGTGTGATTGGCGGCAAGGACCTGACAACCGAGGCTGCAGTATCCAAACTGATGTATCTGCTTGGGCAAGGGCTGACGAACGAAGAGGTCAAATATTGGATACCCAAGCCGTTACGAGGAGAAATAAGTGAATAGTGAAAGTTTTTTAAAAAAAACGCCGTTCACATTGATTTAAATGGTACTTTTGCACTGCCTGGACCGAACAGGGTTCAGATTAGTTAATATGTGGACAATCAATTAAATATACACATGAAGAAACTGTTTATTCTTATAGGGCTTGCAGCTGTCACCTTCGGGATGACCTCCTGCAGAAAAGTATGTGAATGCACCACCTACCAGTCCGGCAAATCGATCAACAACTATCTTCGGGAGAAAGACAGTCGCGATCAGGCTTGCAAAGATCTGGAAGATGTGGCAAGCGCCGACGGCACCATTCACATGAGCTGCAAATAACCCGGCCTGCCCTTCAAGCCTGCCATGGATATCCGTAACCGGAAGCCATGTCTCACCTGCATTCTGCGCATTATCGTAGGGTGCGTGTTTGTATTGTCTGCGGTTTCAAAGTACATCTCAATAGATGCCTTTGACCTTTATCTTTTCGAACATCATCTTTTCGGATACAATCTTACAGGGATACTCAGCCGTCTGCTGATTGGGGTTGAATGCGTTCTGGGAATCTTCATGATTGCCGGAATCCGCATTAGGGAAACATATTGGCTAACACTCCTGATGCTGGCGGGGTTCACCCTTTACCTGCTTCTGCAGCCGCTGCTCTTCAACCTTTCTGAGGACGACTGCCATTGCTTCGGCAACTGGATTCATTTCAACCGATGGCAGTCTGTCGGCAAAAATGTTGTGCTCTGCCTTCTGCTGCTGCCGGCACGTCCGAAGGGGAACCGTCACAAAAGATGGCACCGTTGGGCGGCACCACTTATAGTTTGTGTTTCAATCCTCAGCTTCATGTTCATCAATCCGCCGGACTTCATCTACCGGAAACTGTTCGGCGAAATGGGGAAAGTGGACACTGAATTGTATTACACAACTTTGAAAAATAAAGGAATGGGAGAAGATTTCCAAAACGGGAGGAAACTGATATGCTTCTATTCTACCGGATGCGGCCACTGCAGGAACGCCGCCACCAAAATGGATCTGATGATGCGTTTTCACCGGTGGCAAAAGGATGAAATACACTGCATTTTCTGGCAAAGCGACCGCTCCGAAGCGGACATCGCCTCCTTCTTTGAAAAAAACAATCTGACTCCACTTCCCCACTCCACCCTGCAGGTCGACACCTTCCTGCAGATTGTCAACGGAAAGATGCCCACAATACTGTTTTCGGACAACGGAAAGATTGTGCGTTCCATCAACCATATACAGATGGATGAAAAGGAGATGGACAGGTTCTTAAAGGGAAATTGAACATGCATCATTCAAACGAATTGTCAGACAAAGGGCTGTTGCTTCCGCTGATGGAGGATTTCTACTCCATCCAGGGGGAAGGGTTCCATTCGGGGAAAGCGGCCTATTTCCTACGCATCGGCGGCTGCGATGTTGGATGCAGCTTCTGCGACGAAAAGGAATCCTGGGATGCAAACCGCCATCCGCTGACAGCCGTGACACAAATCATGGAGAATCTGAGGCAGACCCCGGCCAAAACCGTCGTGGTCACCGGAGGGGAGCCCTGCCTTTACAATCTGGACTTCCTGTGCAAAAGGCTGAAGGCTGAAGGGATAGCCCGCCACATTGAGACCTCCGGTTCGGAACCGCTGAGCGGCGAATGGGAGTGGATATGCTTCTCCCCGAAAAGGGGGACGGAAATACGTCCGGAATTCTACAGCATGGCGCATGAGATGAAAGTCATAATTGAGGAACCGGAGGATTTGGAACGGGCGGAGACTCATGCCACACGGCTGCATCGCGGATGCGAACGCTACCTGCAGCCGGAATGGAGCCGCAGGGAAGAGGTCATGCCACTTATCACAGACTACATTCTTGAGCATCCTGAATGGAAAGTCTCCATACAAATACACAAATATCTGCATATTCCATAACATCCCATGAGCAAACGCAAGGAAATCACAATCGAGAACCTGGAAATCACGGACGCGGGAGCCGAGGGCGTCTGCATCGGCCGGCATGAGGGAGCCGTGGTTTTCGTGCCATACGTGGTGCCCGGAGACGTGGTGGATGTCACCGCCAAGAAAAAGCACTCCTACTACGAGGCCCGCGTCACACGGTTTGCAAGCTTTTCCCCGAAACGGACGGAACCGCGATGCGGCCACTTCGGCACATGCGGCGGCTGCAAATGGCAGCAGATGGACTACCAATGGCAATTGTATTACAAGCAGAAGCAGGTTTTTGACCATTTCACACGCATCGGGAAGTTCCCATTCCCCGAAATCAGCCCGATTCTGGCATCAGACAACATTTTCGGATACCGCGACAAAATAGAATATACCTTCTCCGACCGGAAATGGCTCTCAAAAGAGGATTTGGAAAAGGTGGAGACTCTTGAGACCCGAGGGCTCGGATTCCATCTGAACGGCATGTTCGACAAGGTGCTTGACATCAATTACTGCCACCTGCACTCCGAAACCGGCAACCGCATACGGAACCGTGTCAGGGAGTTCGGCATACAGAACAATTATGCCTTCTGGAACGCCCGGCGGCAGGAGGGGCTGCTGCGCAACATGATATTGCGCCGCTCCACCACCGGCGACTACATGGCTATAATGGTTTTCAGCGAATGGAACAGCCAAAGCCGCGCAATGATGGAGATGCTTCAGAAAGAATTTCCGGAAATCACTTCGCTGATGTACGTGGTGAACGCCAAGATGAACGACAGCATATCGGACTTGGAGGTCAGGCTGTTCGCCGGAAAGGGCCACATGACCGAACAGATGCGCGACCTGCAGTTCAAGGTGAGCCCCCTCGCCTTCTACCAGACCAACCCGGAGCAGGCGTTGAAACTTTACAGCAAGGCGGCGGAGTTTGCCGCCATCCGCCCCGACGACATTGTGTACGACCTCTACACCGGCACCGGCACAATCGCTCTTTTTGTGGCAAGGAACGCCCAAAAGGTTGTGGGCATCGAATATGTGGAGTCCGCAGTTGAGGATGCGCGCGCAAACGCACAGCTGAACGGAATCGGCAACACGGAGTTTGTGGCCGGGGACATGGCGAAAATCCTTACCGACGAGTTCATTGCCTCCCACGGCAGGCCAAGCGTCATCCTGACAGACCCGCCCCGCGCAGGGATGCACCCCAAGGTGGTGGAGCAGCTGCTGAAAGTCGCACCCGAGCGCATCGTCTACGTCAGCTGCAACTCGGCCACACAGGCACGCGACATCGCGCTGCTGGCGGAAAAATACGATGTGGCGGCCGTCCAGCCTGTAGATATGTTCCCACACACACACCATGTGGAGAACATCGCGCTGCTGACCATCAGACATTAAAAAAAGCGGCTAACGCCGCTTTACAAGCTTTTCAGTATAACACCCCCGCTGCGTGGAGAGCCTCAGCAGATATACACCTGGAGGATAATCCATGACCGGAAGCGTGACGCCGCCGGTAACGGCATTTTGTATGAACAGCAGCCTGCCGGTCACATCGCGGAGTTCAAGCGCAAATGTCCCCTCACATTCAACCCGCACCGCTTCCGATGCCGGATTGGGATAGATGCGGCAGGCAACGGCGTCAGTTTTTTCCAGCCCCGTCTTACCCTTCAGCACCGCCACTCCGGAGAGGTCGAAACCGCTGGAATAGTAGGGCGTCGGATAGGGGTCGTTGACAATGTTGCCACGTGAGTCGCGCGAGGCGTAGGCGGAATCGATGGTGCCGACCACATCCACCAGACGCACATGCGTCACACGGCTGATGTCAAGACCGGCGCTGTCCTTAAGCTCCTCCAGATCGAAAGGTGTCCCCCAGCCCACACGGTACTTTCCGGCCAGATTGTGAAGTTTGGTGGCATCCACAGGACCGGTCTCCGACACCTGCTTGTCAGCCGGTGTGTTGGAGACAGCAGGGAAACGGACAAAATGCACCCCGTCGGAACTGACCTCCACGAAGGCCAGTTCCAAAAAGGTGTTGTTAAGGCTGTTCTCAAAGACGGCGAAATCATATCCCTCGCCATCGGATATCGGTTCGGCAAAGGTGAGCGTTGCCACGCCGCTGTCCCCAAGGCTCACCACATGCATGGTGGTTGAGGCGGTTGCGGCCCCGATGGCATCCTCATCCTTCCCGTAGGATGTTCTTCTCCGGTCGTTGGCTATATCGTAATAGCCACGCTGCACCACGCAGCCGGTGGCCCAAGCCACAATCCTGGAATCGTCCAGACCGACCGCCTGGCAGCCCTCGCTTCCGACAATGCCGTCATATTGGGCATGCAGCATGCCGAAGCAGAGGAGCAGACAGGAGAGGAAAAATGTCTTCCGCATGGCTTTTACCGCACCTGAATCTTTTTAACTGCAACCGAATTTCCGTACTGCACGCGGAGCAGGTAAATACCTGCGGCAAAATCACTGACCGGCATACGGTATTCTTCGGTAATCTGCTGACGGACCAGGACACGTCCCTGCATGTCAGCCAAAGTAATCATCACAGGAGCGCCGTCGGACTGGCAGCTGATGCAGACATAATCGGAGGCGGGATTGGGATAGACGCGCACATCCGTTTCAGCAAAGGCAGGCACACCGGCAATAACTCCGACCGGATGTATCTTCGTGGTCCACACATATCCCATGGGATAAATATATCCGCCATATTCCATGGTGCCGGTCACAAAACCGACTACAGGATCGCCCCATTTGGCGAAATCGCCGTCCTTCAGTTCCTGGCTCAATCCGGCTCCGGAATAGCCGTTGAGGTTCATCCACCAGAAGCTGTTCTTCGTCACCTTGAGTGTCTCATTTTCGTTAACCACAAACGTTATGTCAGCGATGTAGCCGCTGGTGTCCGTCGAAAAACTGAAACGTGCGTCAGCCGCAGCAATCGCCTTCATGACAGAATCCATGGTGATTGTTTCAGCCGAAAAGCGGAAACCCCAGGCCAATGCGGTGTCGGGTGCGCCCCAGTTCACAGCCATGATGACCTTATGTTCGCCCTCTCCCACCCAATAGGTGATTGCGGATGCATCGATGGTGGCATCCGGCTCCGGAGTGAACACACTGTTGATTTTCTTTGTCCAAGCCATTTCGGAAGGATAATAAACCCCACCGTAATCCATGGAATCCGTCACAATGCCGACGAAGGCATCGCCCCATTTGGCGAAATCGCCGTCCTTCAACGTCTGGCCAAGTCCGGATCCGGATTTGCCGTTGTAGTTCATCCACCAGTAGCTGTACTGCGAAAGCATCAGCGTCTCCGCATCATTCAGTGCGAAACGGATGTCAGCGATGTATCCGTTTGTGTCCGTCTCATAACTGAAACGGGGGTCGGTGGCGGTGATGGCCTTCATAACAGAATCCATGGTGATGGTTTCCGCCGTAAAACGGAAGCCCCAGGCCAGCGCCGTGTCGGGGGCAGCCCAGTTCACCGCCATGATAATCTGATGGTTGCCCTTGCCAACCCAATAGTAGACATCATAGGCGGAAATGGTTGCGTCGGTGATGGTGGAGTCATCCTCAGCCATGATCCGAGGCATCTGGTGCAGAGGCACCATCCGCTGCTGCGCAAACAACCCTGTACTCAGAATCCCCAACAGGAAAACATAAAAAATTCTTCTCATCGTGTTTTGTTTTTTTAAGTTTATAAATACATTAATTATATCCGTACCAAAGCCCCGAAAAAAAAGTGGAAAACAAAACACGGCGGAAAACCGTCCTTTTTTCAGCCTTTTCCTCGAAAGCCTTAAAAAATGAATTGGCAGGTCTTCTGACTTACCCCGGGTTCTGGCGGCCTTCCCACCAGATTTTGGAATCTGGCAGTGGCTTTTCGCCGACCCTCAATGGGGCTTACAGCAGCGGGACTGTTCCGGATTTGCACCGGATTCCCTTTTCATCCCTTTCCTTGCGGAGAAGGGAACCGAATTCGGCTGCAAAAGTAGCAGTTTTTCCAATATGTTCCGGCACTCCTCCCTCTTTTTTTTCCAAATTATTCGGCCATTTGCCGTTCAGGACTGAAAAAGTGTTATTTTTGCGGCATGGAGATAACCGATAGTATTAATATTTAATTTTTTGGAAATCACCACCATGCACCCCATAACAATACACACCAGACGGTTTCCGCCCGGCGGGTTTTATGCAATTACCCTCTTCCCTGTAATCTTCCACAAAAACGATTCGCTGACGGAGAGGGAGCTGCGGCATGAGACCGTGCATCTGTGGCAGCAGGCCGCGCTGCTGGTCATCCCCTTCTACATTCTCTATATCGCCTTTTGGCTCATCAACCTTATCCGTTTCAAGGAGAGAAGCCGCGCCTACCACGAAATACCCTTTGAACGCTCCGCCTACCGGCTGGAGTCGCGCACCGGCCTCCGCCCGCTCACCCAGGCCTTCGACTGGCTGCGGAAATGACACTTTCATTCAGACACACTTTTTCATGGTTACACAATTTTCCGCGCAATACAGCGTTATGAATGCAAACTTTTTAAAGTGGATTCATTACTTAAATTCAACTCACAAATACCCCCACCTCCCAATCCTACGGTTTCGCATAATGCCCGTGCGAGTGTGGTTAGGCCGCCACGAACGGCACCACAGCTTGAGGTAACGTCCGGCAGTCTTTACCGGAATTCACTTTTCAAAAAGTGAAAAAATGCTAAAAATTCACTTTTACAAAAGCGAATTTTTGTATCTTAGCACATTGGACAAAAAGAAGAATTAATTGAAGCCATTGCTACAGGCACGATGCCATATAGATTGGCAGGAATGTGATTCCGTTTTTCTGTGTAAGGTCGCCAGAATGGAGCACGTATGGTGTGGAAAGGTATGACCCATATTTGCGCATGCACTTTTCAAGCGAAGTAAGCGTGTAGCGTGTGGAGGATTTCACCTCTATGGGTGAAATGTTATGTCTGGAGGTGACCGACGGCTTCCGGATAAGGAAGTCTATCTCCATGCGGTCGGCGGATTCCGTGGATGAATTGGAATAGAAATACAGCTCGTTTCCTGCCGTGCGCAGCATTTGGGCGACGATGTTCTCCACCAGCATTCCCTTGTTTATCTCCAACTTGTCAAACATCAGTTTCTTGTACAGCTGGCCCTGATGAATGTCCTTTTCGTTGAATGCCATGGCAATCAACAAGCCGGTGTCGGCCATATACATTTTCATCCTTGCATTGTCACGATTCAGGAGCAGCCCCACATTCGGTTCGGTGGCGGCATAGCACACATTTGCCACCCTTGACTCCTCAAGCCAGAAAAAGGCGTTGGCATAATCACGGGTGCGAGACCCTTTGCCGAGAGTGCCGATGCGGAAACGTTTCTCATGCTTCTGCAACTGTGAAGGGATTGCGTCAAATATCCTGACAACCTTCTGCTCCTGTCCGGCGGCATACTTGCTGATGTCTGAGCGGTAAATCTTCAGAATGTTCCGTTTCAGGTGGTCCACCTTGTCGAAATCCTTTTCATTGGCGTATGCCTCCACTGCTTGGGGCATGCCTCCGACAATCATGTACTGGCGGAACAGCTCCATTGTTTTTCTGTGCAGTGCGTCTCCCATCGGACGGTTTTGTGCAAAGCAATCCCTGATATAGTCCATCAGCCCCTCATTCCCCATAGCCCAAAGAAACTCCTCGAAATCCATCGGATGCATATCGACCCGCTCTTCCTCAGAAGGGATGACGATGTTTTTCACATTCCGGTTAATACTGACCAACGAGCCTGTTTCAATATAGTCGAAGCGGCCGTCTTTCACAAGATGTTTGATGGCAGCACGGGCGGGAGGATACTGCTGCACTTCGTCAAACACAATCACGGATTCCCGTGGATACAGCTTCACGTCTGTAATAAGGCCAAGCATCCGGAAAAAGGTGTCAAGGTCGCCGAGGTGCTGCTCAAACAAGGATTTCAGTTGCCTGTCCTCCTTGCTGAAGTCTATCAGGATATAGGATTTGTATTCTTTTCGGGCAAATTCCTCCACGATAAAACTCTTCCCGACACGGCGTGCTCCGTCAATCAGAATGGCAGACTGTCCTTTCCATTCATTTTTCCAATCCAATAACTTATTGTATATCTTACGTTTCATAATAATAGGTTACACCAAATTTAATTTTGCAAATATACAAAAAATACACCAAATCGAGGTTTAAATAATCAAAAAAATTACACCAAATAGAGGTTTAGCGTATGCAGCGGACTACAGTTTTTAAAAAATTTCATTCTGACACACTTTTCAGGGTTGCACAATTTTCCGCGCAATACAGCGTTATATGAGTGTATTAACTTTTCAAAGTGGATTCAAAACGTGAACTTATGAAACGACCGGAATTGCTTGTTTTCAATCTGTTTCTGCTGTTGTGCGCCGCCTCATGCGGCGGATTCAAATCCCATACCAATGCCAAAATCATGGACGAGATTCTCAAGACCGACATGTCGCACCGGCTGATCATGCCGGACACCATCCTTGTGGAACCCGACTATGATTCCGAAACGGAGGAACACCTCTTCAACGAAAAGGCCTTCAAGCCGCGATGGTTCGAGCCGATCGGTTTCCGGGGTAGCGACTGCCAGCGTTTCTACATCCACTATGATTCTGTCTGGCACAAAGGCAACGGGGTGTATCGGGTTGAGGGACGCACCCGCTACAAAGACACCATCCGGCTCTTTTCCGGCAAAATCTGGTTGGACTCCCTGCAGCTGTATGACAATGACTGGATGCCTAAAAACTGCTGTTCGGGCATCCTGTACGGTCACTATGAATTTGAGGAAGACAGATTTTCCGGTGGCGGCTTCCTGTCGGGAAAGATGCGAATCGGTTTTGCCAAGGTGAACGGACTGTTTTATTACGACGCCACCGAACTCGTGTCCGATGGATACGAGAACAGCCAGTACGAAGGGATTTGGTCGTCAGGTGCGGATGTTTCCGTTTGGGAGAAGTGCAACTGGGGCGACTTCCGGATACCGGATTCCAAAGCATTGGATGACGGAGCAGGCGAGTTTATACCCTGCACCGAATATCTGGAGAGGGGCTGGCGCATCTATACCTATTGTTTTGAAGACAATGACTCGTTGCAGAAACTTTGCAAATCGGACAAACAATGGTTTGCGCATGACAATGACTGGTTTGTCCCCTATTCCTGCAAGCTGCAGCGTTATTTCAACGAATATGGATGTGAAGACAAACATCCTTCTGCAAAAGATGTGCTGGCTGTCATCCCAGCGAGCGACGAGGAGTTTGGGATTTGGTATGACATTGCGGAGGGGACGTCAGTGGGGGACAGATATTTGTGGCCTCGAATTGCAGAATACGCACAGGCCGACAGTGCCGGCATCATGTTCGCCTACATGCGCATGGGTGAATTTTCGGACGGATATATTGCTGAAGGAGTTTTTGACGATTATATTGGATTGAGGAAAACATATCCCGCCCTTTTCGACCGATACCGCAAACATTTGTCCCCAAGATGGAACATGAATTTTGATGAATGGGAGAAAGAGTTCGGAGACTGATTTCCTGCAAGGGCGGGATGCTGTACTGAGTGGCTGTAAAGGGTTTAATGATGATAATGACACTTTAAAAGAAATATAATTAGATTGTATATGCACGTTTTAGAAGTACAAAATGGAGATAATTTAACCATTTTTGGCGATGGAGATGTTTTTATTTTAACCGACCACTATGATGGCATTACAGAACGGGAAGCCTATATTTTGGCTGAATGTTATGAAGAAGGAAAAATATTTCAAATCATTCAAATTACAGGAGAACATTCAGGATATATGGCGGGATATGTTAATTACGGGATATTGAAAGGTTCTATTCATGCTGTTACATATGAAGAATTAATTGAAGCCATTAAGTATAACTTTATTGAACCGGATTTGGATACAATAGATTTTTTTGAAGATAAATTAAAATTAAAAGATTTTATAATCTATGAAAAGTGAGGGGAAGCACTCACTCTTCCTTCAACGGGAAATGCGCCGGCTCACCGCCCTCTGCGGCACCCACTACCGCCTCGTGAAGAACCAGCTGGATTTTAATTTCCCCGAATTCGAGGGAATTAAAAATCGAGGTTTAAATAATCAAAAAAATTACACCAAATAGAGGTTTAGCGTATGCAGCGGACTACAGTTTTTAAAAAATTTCATTCAGACACACTTTTTCATGGTTACACAATTTTCCGCGCAAAACAGCGTTATTGTGGTGTACTAACTTTTCAAATTCAATCCTATGATAAACAAAACAAAAACAACATTTAGTATATTCTGTGCATTGATTATATGCAGTATATGCCTTGTATTTAGTTCGTGTCAAAACAACATGTCCCCCGCTGATACATCACGTGATAGCATGGGCAGCTTGGATAGAAACTATAACAGTGTTTTTGATATAGGAAAAAATCCTCTTATTCATAATCATCTGAATGCTGACATTTATCTGAACGATTCAACAATACAATTAAGGCCGGAAGACTCTCTGTATGGCATTATTTGTAACTGTTTAGGACTAAACGACCCTATAATAACGATATTCGGTTTCCAAGATGTTGCTAACATAAGATTGATTAAAATTAAAGCGGAGGATGTTACGCACGACCACCTTTATGTCATGCTATTTGACGACAAGGGACGGTTTATAGATTCAGTAAGTTCCGCAGAACCAATAAATGGAGATCAATTGGGATATGAAGATGGCGCATCTGTAGAATGGCATTACTATTCAAATTATTATTATCTTAATGATTTAGTTTGTGAAGCGGTTCTTGATTGCGATGTAAAGATACGTGGAAATGAAGCCGATACACTGTATTGCAAAAAACGTCACACCTATTATACGATTGTCAACAACCAATTCCAGGTTTATTCTAAAGACTCAGTTACTTATGGGGAAAGATATTAAGTCATGGGCCGCCCCGAACGGCACCACAGCTTGAGGTAACGTCCGGCGGTCTTTGCCGGAATTCACTTTTCAAAAAGCGAAAAAATGCTAAAAATTCACTTTTACAAAAGCGAAAATTGTCCATTACGTCGAATGAAAACCATTTTCCTCGTCTTTGGGAGGCGTTGGAACGATTTTCCAGCAGCCGTTCTTATTGGCGCCAACTCTTTTTATCAAATTGTTTTCTTTTAGAAACTGTAAATCCCGCTTTATAGTCTTATCGGAAACTGCGAGCAGTTTTGACAGCTGCATCATCGTTACCAGCTTATTATCTACTATACACTCAAGGATCTTCTTTTGCCTGTCATTTATTGGGACATTTATTGGGACATTTATTGGGACATTTAATTCCTCATTTTCCGTAATCATTTTTCCATGCCCTTTTTCCGCCAAAAGGTATTTCTCACTTGGCGGGCATACCACCACCAATCCGCCGGTATTTTCCTCTGGAATGGGAAGTTTCGCCTCACGTAAATCACATATATCAGAGATGTTCCTGTATCCGCGTCCCCAGCTTTCCACATATCCTGCCTTGAAAAACACATTGGCAATATTCGGGTTACGTGGCGCAGAAGAGTGCGGTTCATAAAGTTTTTCCACTGGCACTTCCGATGGCATTTGCCCAATGTTCCATATCCTGATTTTGTGTTCGTAAACCCGAATCTGAATGGGAGTTGGACGCATATAGTCACGGTGTATCACAGCATTCAGAAGCAGTTCACGGAAAGCCTCCCTTGGAAAGAAGAAGGTTTCCATCCGGTAAATGCCGTCGTAACTGATTAGAGCTTTCATGTATTTGGTGTAAATCAAGTCCAATGTCTTTTCCACCTGCATGATGAGCGGACCGTGAATTTCGTCCTGATAGAGTATGTCTGCATCATTGTCAGCAAAAAAACCAATTTTTATGTATGCACAAGTGACAAACTTTTCAGGGTCAGGATGGAAGCACATGACAGCAGCTTTAGTAAGATAGTCATTCTCATACAAGCGGAGATTGCGAAGAAGCATTTCATTGGAAACATCCAACGAGTTGTTGTCAAGACGGTTGTATTGAAGAGCCTTTGTTTTGAAGAGTTTTATGGCGTCATTGTCCAAATCATCAACCGTAACATACGGCACAGGCACGCTGTCCCAAGTGCGGCCATGCACGGCAAGAATCATCTTGTCAAGTTCATAGCCTGTCACTTCCTGCGTCGTCGATCCGGAACGTTTGTAATACTTACCATGGTAACTGACAGGAATCGGATACTTTTCAACAACGATTTGAAAATACCTTTTTTCATTATCACCCAACAGATTCACAGCGCAAATCAATCCCATGGTATGAAGTATTTTATTGGGGATGTCCTCCATGAGTTTTTTTTCATCCTCCACTCCGCAAACTTCACCATTATCGCTAACGCCAATGTAAAGTGTTCCACCATCAGTGTTTGCAAATGCACAAATCCATTTCAAGCAATCGTCTCTCCACGATTGTTTAAACTCCACATGCTGGCTTTCATTCTTTTGTATTTCCATCATTCATTTTTTTATAGTTAGTGATGCTATTATAACGCACTTGGACGCGATTTGTTGCACATATCCGAAAAAAAATGCGCCGGCTCCACGACAGAAGCAAAAGTTCACAGCTAATCACAGCAAAAGTTCACAGTAAAATACAGCGAAAATTCATAGCAAATCACAGCAAAAGTTCACAATAAAATACAGCGAAAATTCACAGTAAATTACAGCAAAAGTTCACAGCAAAATACAGCGAAAATTCACAATAAAGGCTCATTGTCAGACAAAATCATTTGATTATCATTGATTTATATACATGTTGTAAAATAAAAAAAATGTCGTTACTTTTGTCATTTTGTGTTGACATTTTTATTACTTTTGCACTTCAAAAAAACAACTGCGATGCATTATCTTAAACGTATCTCCGACACCATACTGCAACAACGGCTGGAAGCGATGGGAGCCGTGCTGATAGTCGGCCCCAAATGGTGCGGGAAAACCACAACCGCCGAGCAACACGCCAAAAGCGTACTGCGGTTACAAAATCCTGATGAACGGGAGCAATACCTGGCCACGGCAGCAGTAAAGCCATCAATGCTGCTGATGGGTGAGACACCACGTCTGATAGACGAGTGGCAGGACGCACCTGTGCTATGGGATGCCGTGAGAACAATGGTGGACAAACGTATGGAAACGGGGCAATTCATCCTTACCGGTTCCAATGCAGTTGACGAAAGCAAAATCCGTCATACGGGAACCGGACGCATTTCCCGTATGACAATGGGGACGATGAGTCTATGGGAATCAGGGGAGTCAAACGGAAAAATATCCCTCACCGACCTGTTCAACCGCCCGGATCTGGACATTGACGGCATAGAATCACCGATGAGCGTGGAGCAGCTGATTTTTGCGGCATGCAGAGGGGGATGGCCGGCCGCCATCAATGCAAAAACAGACAAAAACGCACTGGCGGTTGTGAAAGACTATGTGGCGAGTGTATGCGAATCGGATGTCTCACGAGTGGATGGCGTAAGGCGCAATCCGAAACTGGCCAACCTGATTCTGCGTTCATACGCAAGAAACGTTTCCACCCTGGCGAAAACATCCTCACTGCTTGACGATGTGACCGCTTCCGAAAACACATCCTGCTCCCGCACCACATTTGAAGACTATGTGGCCGCTTTGGAACGGTTGTTCGTAATTCAGGATGTGGCTGCATGGTGCCCTGCCATACGCAGCAAATCGGCCATACGCAGCGGACTCAAACGCGGCTTTTGTGACCCGAGCATTGCAGTGGCGCTGCTCCAGCAGACACCTGAATCGATGTGCACACAGCTGAAGACATTCGGTTTTGTTTTTGAACAGATGTGCATAAGGGATTTGAAAGCCTATACCAACTACTTTTTTTCATACGTCGGCTATTACCACGACCGGTTCGGGCTGGAATCGGACATGGTTGTCCACCTTGGTGACGGACGGTATGCGCTTGCGGAGTGCAAACTTGGCAGCCGCGAAATCAACGAAGGGGCCGGACACCTGATCCAACTGCGAAACCTCATCCGTGAACATAATGCCAGTGAACCACAGGCAATCATCCGCGAACCGGATTTGATGATGGTGCTGACCGGAGGCAAAATGGCATACCGCCGTGAGGACGGCGTATGCGTCATCCCATTGGCTTGTCTGAAGGATTAGGCGCTGCCAGAATGACGGATGCTATCTTGGCTGCATTCAACCGAGGGTCTTTGCCGGAATTCACTTTTCCAAAAGTGAAAAAATGCTAAAAATTCACTTTTCCAAAAGCGAATTTTTGTATCTTTGCACATTGGACAAAAAGTAATATCATGACAAATAATGATTATCAACAGATTGAAAATCTGTTTCTTGAAAAAATATCAAAAATTGACACCCGCTTTGTGAGGTACATTTTTCATGCCATAAATTGGAATGCGAGGCTTATCGGCATTAAAGGGGCAAGGGGTGTCGGCAAGACGACCTTGCTGCTCCAACGCATCAAATTGGCATTCAAGAAAACTGACACTGTGTTCTATGTCTCTCTTGACAATTTGTGGTTCCAGTCGCACACGCTGCCGGAGCTGGCGGAATGGTTGTACCGGCGCGGTGTACGGCATCTGTTCCTTGACGAGGTGCACAAGTATCCGAACTGGTCAGTAGTAATCAAAAACATCTATGATACTTATGATGATCTGAACATTGTCTATACTGGCAGCAGCATGCTTGAAATCGACCACTCGCGGGCGGACCTTTCCCGCCGTCAGACATTATACACCCTTCATGGCATGTCGTTCAGGGAATATCTGATAATCCACAAAATAAAAACCATTGAAGCCATTCCGTTCACACAATTGCTCGAGGCGCATCAGGAGGCGGCCATGGAAATCAGCAGGGAGATTCCGGTGGCGAAACATTTTGCCGATTATCTGAAATCAGGCTACTATCCGTTCCAGATAGAGGCCGGGGAGGATTACCTGGCACGGCTTGACGAAACCGCCAAACTGGTAATTGAAACCGACATGCCTGCTGTGGAAAAAGTGTCGTATCCGACCATTCAAAAAACCAAGCAGCTTTTGATGGTTGTGGCCGGAAACACACCTTTGGTCCCAAATATGACAAAGTTGTCGGAACAATTGGAGACAACACGCGACATGTGCCTGAAAATGCTCTACACTCTCGACCGTGCCGGCCTGCTCCTGCTGCTCACCCGTAACGTAAAGGACTACAAGCATCTTGTAAATCCGGAAAAAATATTCCTTGGCAACACCAACCTGATGTATGCGCTTGGCAGCCATGTTAACGAAGGGACGCTCCGTGAGACATTCTTTCTGAACCAGCTGTCGCTTGCGCATGAGGTCTCCGCACCGAAACAGGGTGACTTTCTTGTGGACCGGAAATACCTGTTTGAGGTCGGCGGAAGCAGGAAAACCTTCTCCCAAATCAAAGATGTGCCGGACAGTTTCCTTGCAGTTGACGACACCGCCATCGGCAGCTGCAACCGCATCCCGTTGTGGATGTTCGGAATGCTGTACTGAGAGGCTGTAAATAATGACACTTTAAGCAGAGACATAAATGAATTAACTAATGGTCAATAGCAATATGTTTAAGAACATCCTGATAAAATCAAAATTTTGGTGGGATTTGTATGTTTTAATGTTTTTAGTAATGGGATACTATCATTTTATTGATCCCACACAATTTTATTTTTATTTTCTTATTTCCAGTGAATTTCTTATTACTTTTGTAATAATTATAAGAAAGAAAATGTTAAACGATCTTAAAGGTGTTATTTCACTTTTTACTACCATAGCAATCCTAATTACGATTCCTTTTATGCTGATTTTCTGTGTCAGATATTTTTTTGCACCCACAACCAACCACATTGCCCCTATAGTGAAATGCACCACTGATGTTCGCTCAGGATTCCCCAACACACACACTTGCATATACATGTTTGATGGGAAACAATGCCACATGCCTTATAAGCCGAAGCGATTTGATGTGGGGCGTGAGGATATTCCATCTTATTATAATGTTGAAATAGAGGCAAAAGTAATTTTGCCGCATTTGTATTACATCTGCAACCGGCAGTTTGTCAAAAAAGAAAAAATATACAATGAAAAATAATAAAGTAAGTGCAATTATATGTATTCTTGTCCTGATACCATTTGTTTGGGGCACCTGGATTCCGTTTTTCCTTCATGATGATATGAAGTTTATGAATCCAATCCTATCTGTTTATAGTTCAACTATTGTTTTCATGTTTACTATCACTGCAATAAAAGATTTGAGTTATTGGATTGAAAATAAAGATATTAAATCAAAGAAAAAGAAAAAGAAATCATAGTCAGGTACATAATTTAGGACATAATAGTACACATCATGAATATTGAAAAAAGTATATGGATAGGTTTGTTGCACATAAAAACCAAATCAAAAAATAATGTATTATTACCAAATGTATCTGGTGCATATGTGAATGTTATTGCAAAAGTTGATAGCAAAGAAGAGTTGATTTTTATTTTAAAGAACTATGTAAAAAAACAAAATTGGATATTTATTGACATTGAAGAAGTTGAACCTCTATATATCCGACTAAAAACATATGATGTGGCTAAACAAATAATAAAGAAAACAAAACTTCTTGTAAACAAGGGTGATTTTTGTTTTGGAACGTTTCATACGTATTAGGAATTCAAGATTTGCAAGTTAAGTTGTTAAAAAAATAAACGCAAATAATTTGTTTGACAAGGTTGCATAGATTTTTTATGGTTGCTGCCATGCCGCTTATACCTTGGCATAATGCCCGTGCGAGGTGTGGTTGGACCGCCAAAAAAATTTCTTGTTTTTTGTCATAACTATCCAAAAAAATTGTACTTTTGCAACTGATAATATTTTGCTTGTTTCTATATGATTAACGACAATACAGATAATATGTTATCAGTTCTTGAGGAATATCTGCACAACAACGCCGACACCGTCAGTGCGCAAATCGCCTCCGATTTCCGCCACCGCAGGGTGGAGAAAGGGCTGACGCGTGAGCAGGTGGCCGAACGGGCCGGTGTTGCCGTGAGCAACGTGACCCGATTCGAGCAGAAGGGGCTGATTTCGCTGAAAAACCTGATCATGCTGGCAATGGCATTAGGCTACACCTCTGAAATCAAAGGGCTTTTCGCCACACCCAAATATTCCACCATGGAAGAGCTGACGCAAATCCGCCAAAACGCCGGCAAAACAAAAGCCTACAGGAAATGAAAACAGAAAGATTGACCGTCAGCTATCACGACCGGACTGTGGGAACCCTCTCCCTCACCCCCGATGACCGTCTCTGTGCCTTTGAGTACGACAGCACCTGGCTGCATGACGGATTCAGCATATCACCTTTGGAACTTCCGTTAAAGACAGGACTGTTTATAGCCAAACCACAGCCTTTTCATGGTGATTTCGGCATCTTTGAAGACAGTCTGCCAGATGGATACGGCCGCTACCTATTGCACAAGGCCCTGCTGCGTGAAGGCATCAACGATGCCGACCTTTCCGCCCTTGACAGATTGGGCATTGTGGGCAAAAGTGGCATGGGAGCTTTGACATACCACCCTGAAATAAGAGTGATTAAAGAAGATGAAACAACCGATTTCGACCTGCTCCAACAGAAAGCATTGGAGGTGCTGAAAGAGCAGCAGGACACCGATGCCGGTCTGCTCCTTTACAAAAGTGGAAATAGCGGAGGGGCGCGTCCCAAGGCCGTTTTCAACGATGATGAAGGCCATTGGCTCATCAAGTTCCGTCATTATTACGACCCTGTTGACATTGGGCTGCAGGAGTTCCACTACAACGAGGCGGCCAAACGATGCGGCTTGGATGTCCCTGATTTCAAACTGACCAACGGCCGCTATTTTACGTCACGCCGTTTTGATATTGCACCGGACGGCGAACGCATCCATACGGCCACGGCTGGCGGATTGCTGTGCCTGTCACTGAACGCACCGGTCCTTGATTACACCAACCTGCTTGCGCTGACAGGTTTCCTCACACAGAATGCCGGGGAGGTGGAGGAAATGTTCCGCCGGATGGTTTTCAATTACCTCACCGACAACAAGGACGACCACTGCAAGAACTTCAGTTTTATGATTTTGGAATCCCCAAAAGGACAATATGACTGGCATCTGGCACCCGCATACGACCTGACAATGTGCACAGAGGGTTATAATGGCGAGCACGCCACGTCCGCCAATGGAACAGGCCGTCCCACGCTGAATGACCTGATAGCGGTGGGTACGAATAACAAAATGAGCGCACAACGTTGCAGGGAGATTTACGACGAGGTCCGGTCAAACTGCGGTGACCTGCTTTTATGCGAGATTAAAGCGTCATAAATGAAAATACACCAAATCGAGGTCTGTTGAATCATCTGATTCTAACAGAATGTGTTATCTTTCTGTAGGTTGGAACATCAAAATTCATGGCAGATGTCAGGAAACGCATACTTGTCCAATAAATGGTATCGCCATAGACTGTAGCAGAACTGATGCTAACTATAATGCTTTTGTTTACAAAACCCTTACCATACCGTGAACTATATTGGACCGGTGCCGCTTTATAGTCATACAAATGGTAATATATCTGTCCATGGGTGTCTTTATACTTCTCAACAACAGGCACTATGTTTTCGTAACATCCGCGCAACACGACATCTCGTATATTAATGGAATCCAATTGTTTGCTGGTATATTTACCCAAACCTTCATACGATGAGCAAATGGCAAAGAAGGATTCATTGTCATCCTTTATGCCATAAGCTATTCTGTCTTCAAAACCCAAATCCTGAAAACAATACAAACGTGCCGCATTATCATATTTGTCGGAATATTCGGCGGGTATTGTAAAAGTGGCTGTCCGGCCGCTCTTCAATTTAACATGGTGCGTCTTCCAATGACCGACAGGCTTCACCGATTCATCCGGAACAGGTGTGAGCCTATCTGAAAGAGTGTTGCTCTTTTGACAAGCAGTGCTTGATAATGCAACCGAAATGCTGAAGAGCATGACAAGTTTGACAGGATTTCTCATAAACCAGACTTTAAAAAGTTAATACACCACAATAACGCAGGATAGCACCGAAAATTGTGCAACCCTGAAAAAATGCTGCTTTCAACTCACAAATGCTACTTGGTTAATCATCAACCTATAAAATCCTATCAAAAAGCAAAAAAAAAGAGGTGCGACATATGTCACACCTCTTTGTCTGGTATTAGTTCGCCTTTGCTTCGCAAAGCCGCAATAACTTCCTCACTTCGGCAGTGCCCGAGCAAGCTCGTCACTGCACTCAGTTCGTCGTTATTTTACCTCCTCTTATATAATCGGTACTGGCTTTCAATAGCTTTCCGTTTCGTGGTACAATTATGGAACAAAAATCGATTATTTACCCCATATTTTTACC
>CACYHG010000041.1 GCA_902774175.1 uncultured Bacteroidota bacterium | reverse complement strand
TATTTTGCCGAGCGCCATGGCGCCAAGTTCGCCGTTAAGCTGACCCGAAACCGTAAGGCTGGTGTATTTGCCGAAAAAGTCCTGGCTGTAGTCAACCTTTCCCTCCGGAGTGCGCGGCAGATTCTCCAGATCGAGCGTGGTCACCTGGAACATCTCGCCCGCCCCTTCGCAGTCGGCACCTGTAATCAGCGGCGTATGCAGATATACAAAACCGTGGTCGTTGAAATAGTTGTGGATGGCAAAGGCCATGGCGTGGCGCAGACGCATCACGCAGCCGAAATAGTTGGTGCGGAAACGCAGGTGCGCAATATCACGCAAAAACTCCATGCTGTGACCCTTTTTCTGCAACGGGTATTTTTCAGGGTCGGCAGTGCCCAGCACATCAATCGATGCCGCCTGTATTTCAACAGCCTGCCCCTTCCCCATCGATGCCACCAGCGTGCCTGTCACCGAAAGGCATGCGCCCGTGGTCACCTGCTTGAGCAACGCAGCGTCAAAATTGGCCACATCGGCCACAACCTGCAGGGAATGCACCGTGGAACCGTCGTTCAGCGCAATGAAATTCACCGCGCTGTTGCCGCGTTTGGTGCGCACCCATCCCTTCACATTCACCTCCTTGCCGACAAGGTCGGAACCCTGCCTTAATAGATCCACAATACGGATTGTCTTCATCTTAAAATCTTTCCTTTCTTATATATCCTTAAAATAATATCCTAAAAATCAATATCTCACCTCTCCCTTGGCATATTTCCGGAGGAAATTCTCCAGCTCCTCAATGGAGAGTTTCTTCACAATAATCTTTTTTTCACGGTTCAGCACATAGATGTATGGTGTGGAATGCACATCATACACATCGATGAAATCCATGTTGGCGACATTGCCCCCAACATTCACCCACGGCATGTCATGCTCGCGCAAATAGCGTTTCCAGGCCACCGTGTCGGCCGACATGCAGATGGCCATGACCTCCATGTCAAGGCTGTCCTTCATGCGGTGGTAGAGCTCAGCCAGCTTCGGTGTGGCCGACTTGCAGTGCGAGCAGTCCACATCCCAGAACCACATTATGGTGAACTGCCTGTTGAACTCGTAATTGGAATGGAGCGTGTGGTTGGTGTCCATCATCCACAAATTGGGCGCCGTGCGTCCGAGCAGAATGGGATCCAGCTTGTGCGCCCTCTCCACCATCGCCTCCAGCTGCGTGGAATCGACCCAAGGACAGCGTCCGGCCTCATAATATTTGAGCACCATGTGCACAAAAACCGCATCCTGACCCACGTACTGGCTGCGCTCGTACTTGTGCGTCACATACCATACAACATACTTGAACAGCTCCCTGGAGGTCGTCTTGTCCAGCAGCAGGTCGGTGTATTTTATGATGGAATCGACCGAAACAGGAACTATGCCATCGTAAAAGCGTTTAAGCTTGGGATAGAAGAGCGGGGCGCAGATGAGCCCGTCCTCGCCAAGGTCGGTGTTGTCCCAGTAGTGGTTCACATAGTAGCGGTACTCCCAAAGCGAATCCGCACCGGCAGGCTTTTCGGGGATCTCCACATCCACATTCATCCGCTGGATTTTGGAGAACAGATGGTCCGGATGACCGTAGATGACGGAGTTCGTATATTCATGCATGCTGTCAAGACAAAGCTTCTGCTCCGCCTTCATGGCCGCCAAAGCCTCCATGTTGGCCTGTTCGCCCTTGGCCTCCTCCTGCTTGTAGGCCTTGCCTGTCTCCATCACCCGTGACTGGAAAACCACCATGCGTTTCTGGAATTCCAGAAAAAGATCGTTTTCCGGTGAGCCAATGAACTCCAGATGGTTCAGCACATCATAGAAGGGCGGCTGCAGCTGCGTTGCACGGATGGTGAAATGGCGTGCGGTGTCCATGACGAACTCCAAATATTTGTTTTTCCGCTGTCCGGCAACGATATACACGCCGCGGCTCAATGTGTCGTTCCCCTTCAGGACGAAGGTGTATGGCTTGCGCTTCTCAACAAACAGCGAATCGCGCGAATAGGTTTTGTCCGCGTAATAGTAGCCGATGTAGAGCATCGTGTCAGGAACCCCCTCCAACACGATTGTGATCTCATAGTTGTACTTCTCCTTTTTGGCCCGCTTCTGCGCACTTGCGTCCGACATTCCGAACAGAAGCGCTGCAAGCACCAGCCATAAAAACAAATTTCTATTCATTGTCATTCCTGTTATATATAATATACAAGACGTTCCAAAACGGGAAAACGCTACATCAAATTATCCCCTCCTTGATTATGTCGTGCAGGTGGATGACCCCCGTGTACCTGTTTTCGTCATCCACGACCAGAACGCTGGTGATGCTGTTCTTGCGCATGATCTCCAACGCCTTCACAACCAGCTCGTCCTCATGGATGGTTTTCGGATGAGGCGACATAATGTCCTTGGCACGCACCGAAAGCACATCCGATGTCTTGTGCAGCATCCGGCGCAAGTCACCGTCGGTGATGATTCCTACAATCTGCCGTCCGGCATCCAGCACGGCTGTCATGCCCAAACGTTTGGAGGAAATCTCATAGATGACAGTGTTCAGCTCGTCCTCCGGATTCACCTGGGGGCACTCGTTCTCCTTGCTCAGGTCGCGCACCTTCAGATACAGCTGCTTGCCCAGAGTGCCGCCCGGATGGTAGCGGGCGAAATCCTGCGCCGAAAAGCCGCGAAGCGACATGAGGCATACCGCCAGCGCATCCGCCATGACCAGCTGCGCCGTGGTGCTGCTGGTGGGTGCCAGATTGTTGGGGCAGGCCTCCTTTGAAACGGTGCTGTTCACGACAAAATCGGCCTGTTTGGCCAGATATGACTCGGTGTTGCCAACGATGGCCACCACCTTGTTGTCGCGCATCCGGATCATCGGCAGAAGCATCTTTATTTCAGGCGTGTTGCCGCTTTTGGAGATGCATACGACCACATCGTTCGGCTGGATGATGCCCAAATCGCCGTGGATGGCGTCCGCCGCGTGCATGAAGATGGCCGGCGTGCCGGTGGAGTTCAGCGTGGCCACCATCTTCTGCCCGATGATGGCGCTTTTGCCGATGCCGGTAACGATGATGCGCCCCTCGGTGGCATGAAACATGATTTTCACGCTCTGCACAAACCCGTCGTCCACAAAGTTTGTCAGCTGCCCGACGGCATCTGCCTCCTTCTGAATGCACTGTATGGCAACCTCTTTAATTTTCTCGTTTGATTCCGAAATCATCCGTCAAATTTTCTTGTTAAAAATGCAAAGATAGTTCAAAATGCGATACGCTCCACCGCTACCGCAAATTTTATTCCAAAACGGTTTTGTGGAAAACTGATGGGGTCGGCGGAACGGAAATCGGAATGACCCAAAAAAAAGGGACGCCATAATATTTAATGGAACGTTTGGATTTATAAAAAAAAGGGACGCCATGATATTTAATGGAACGTTTGGATTTATAAAAAAAAGGGACGCCATGGTATGACGTCCCTACAAATAGGTATTTCCTTATTTAATCCTCGTCGGACTGGGATTCTTCGTAAGCTTTCAGCAGTGCGGACTGGACATCAGCAGGAACCTGCTGGTATTCCGAGAACTTCATGCTGTAGGAGGCACGTCCGCTGGTGATGGAACTCAACGAGGTGGAATACTTGTTCATCTCAGCCAGCGGCACTTTGGCATGGATGATCTGGTAGGTGCCTTCGCTGTCCATACCCATCACAATGCCGCGGCGTCCCTGCAGGTCGGTCATCACACCGCCCATGTTTTCGGCAGGGACAAACACGTCCACATCGTAGATGGGCTCAAGAATACGCGGACCGGCATTCTTGAAGGCCTCGCGGAACGCGGTACGTCCTGCAATCTTGAATGCGGTTTCGTTTGAATCGACCGGGTGCATCTTACCGTCGTAAATGTTCACCACAATGTCGCGGGCGTAGGAACCGGTCAGCGGCCCCTCCTCCATCTTCTCCATGATACCCTTAAGGATGGCGGGCATGAAGCGGGCGTCGATGGCGCCACCGACAATGCAATTGTTGAAGACCAGCTTGCCGCCCCACTCCAGCGGATACTCCTGCGTGTCGCGGATGGGATATTTGGTCTGGTTGGGCATACCGTCGAAATAGGGTTCGATCAGCATGTGCACCTCACCGAACTGGCCGCTGCCGCCGGACTGCTTTTTGTGACGGTACATGGCCTCTGCCGGCTTGGTGATGGTTTCACGGTACGGAATCTTCGGCGCGTAGAATTCGACTTCAATCTTGTTGATCTTCTCGATGATCCATTTGTTGATGTTCAGGTGCTGCTCACCCTGTCCGGAGACGATGATCTGCTTCAGCTCCTTGGACTGCTCCACCAGGAAGGTGAGATCCATCTTCTTGATGTCGTTCAGGATCTGGCCGAGCTTTTCGTCATCGGAGGAGTTCTTTGCGCGGACTGCAGTGCGGAACTTGGGCTCAGGATAGACTGTGGGCGGAATGACATCGTCCGGATTCTTGAGGGAATTCAGCGTGTGCTGCGTGCCGACGCTCTTCATCTTGATGGTGCCGACAATATCACCGGCGCAAGCCTTCTCGACCTGTGTCCGGATTTTTCCGGCGACACAGACCAGCTGGGAAATACGCTCCTTGGAGCCGTTGGCGGAATTAATGACATCCGCACCGACGGGCATCTCGCCGTTATAGAGCTTCATCATGGCGACCTCGCCGAGGTGCTGCTCGACATTAACTTTGAAGACAAAGGCGGAAAGCGGTTCGGCTGAGCTGCACTTCAGCTCCTTGCCGGCCGTGGTCTTTTCAAACGGCATCTGGTCGGGAGCGGGCGCATTTTCAATGATGAAATCCATCAGCGCATTCACACCCTGATCGGTCTTTGCGGAGCAGCAGAGCACCGGGAACACGGAACGGCTGATGATACCAAGACGGAGACCCTTCTTGATCTCGTCCGGCGTGAGCGTGCCCTCCTCAAAGAATTTCTCCATGAGAGCCTCGTCGTTTTCAGCGGCGTTTTCAATCAGAGTGTTCAGCAATTCCTCGGCCTTGTCCTTCTCACTGGCGGGAATCTCATCCACGACAGGGTCTCCCCCGTTCACCGGGAATTTGAGCATCTTGCCGTGCAGCACGTCAATCACACCCTCAAAGGCGGCGCCGACAGCATTGGTGGGATATTGGATAACCGTCACGCCGTTGCCGAAGAAATTCTTCAACTGCCTGACAGTCTCGTCAAAGTTGGCCTTTTCATGATCCATCTGGTTGGCGGCGAAGATAACCGGTTTGTTGAACCGCTTGATGCTGCGCCACTGCACTTCGGCACCGACCTCAACACCGTTCTGGGCGTTCAGCACCAGCACCGCGGCGTCCGCCACGCGGAGGGCGGCAACCGCCTCCCCGACGAAATCGTCGAAACCGGGGCAGTCGATCATGTTAATCTTCATATTTTTCCATTCGGCATACATCACCGTGGAATAGATGGAGTTCTGCCTTTCCAATTCAACGTCCCGATAATCGGAAACCGTATTCTTGTCCTCCACACTGCCCCTGCGGCTGATGACTCCGCCGTGGAAAGCCATGGCCTCCGCCAAGGTGGTTTTTCCTGCACGTGCGCCTCCCAGGAGGGCCACATTTCTGATTTCACTCGTCTGATAAACCTTCATTCTGCGTTTTTTTTACTGATAATTTGCCGTCCTGCCGGTACACAATAATCATAAATTACTGAATACAAACAGAATAACTTTGTTACTATACATTAATTTTAAGAATGCAAATGTAGTTAAAAATCTTTTTCCTTTCGCATAACAAAAACAATTTATTTGCACATAATAAAATTTCAAAACATGCGTTGTCTCATTTTGCGATGAAAAACTTTTTGACCACAATGGCACTTTGCGCCGCATTATGCGGCTGCCTTGCCCCCGCCGCCGCACAGGAGCGGAGCCAGCGGGAGCAACTGGCTGTACAATATTATAAGAATCAGGAGTATGAAAAAGCGGTCACGCTGTTCGGCGAACTTTTCCGTGAAAAACCTGACAACTACTGCTATTCCTATTACCTCCCCTGCCTGCTGGAGACCGGAAACTACCGTGAAGCGGAGAGGGTTGTCCAGCGTCAGATGCGCCAATACCCGAAGATGCAGCGGTTTCCGGTGGACCTTGGATGGGTTTATGAGAAAGAGGGTAACGGCGCCAAGGCTCAGCGGCAGTTTGACCGCTGCATCGATGACGCAAAATCGGCCCAGGCCCTCAAGGAGCTCTCCGCCGCCTTCCTGAACTACGGCCTCACGGAGCAAGCAATCCGATGCTACGGACGAATCCGCACAATGACGGGCGAACCCTCCGCCTACGCCTTTGAACTTGCCATGCTATACCGGCAGAAAGGGGACTACCAGCAGGCGCTGCACGAACTGCTTCACTGGGCTGCGGAACATTCTGCGGAGACGGAGGTCAACAGCGTTGAGAGCGAACTGACCACCTGGATAGCCGACGATGAGGACAAGAGCAGACATGACCTTGTGGGCAAGACGCTTCTGCAGTATGCCAACAAAAACCCCGATGTCCCGGTTTATGCCCACCTGATGCTCTGGTTTACTCTGCAGGATGAGGACTACCCCTCCGCTCTGAAACAGGCCATAGCGATTGACAAGAGGTTCCAGGGGGAAGGCCGGAGAACCTACGAAATTGCCACCATCGCAGCAGACAACAAGGACTACGGCACCGCAATCGCAGGTTACGACCACATACGGAAGAACTATTCCGAATTTTCTCCCTGCTATGAGGCGGCACTTTCGGGCAGCATCCACACGCGATACCTCCAGATAACAGGGCAATATCCGCCGGAGATGACCAAGATAAAGCAGCTTTCGGTCGAACTGGACAGCTTTTTCAGGCAGCACCCGCTTAGGGACGCGAATCTTGGCACATACCTGAACCGCGTTGAAATCGAAGCGGTGTACATGAAGAACATCCCCATGGCCACCGAACTATTGGAAAAAGCAATAGAGACTCCGGGACTGAGCGCAAAAGGCAAGGCGGCCTGCAAACTGCAGTTAGGCGACATCTACCACCTGGAGGATGAGGTGTGGGAGGCCACACTGCTCTACAGCCAGGTGGAAAAGGATTTCCCCAACGACACCCTGGGGCAGAACGCCAAATTCAAAAACGCAAAGCTGGCCTTCTACATGGGGGAATTCGCATGGGCGAAGGCGCAACTGGACGTACTGCGTGCGGCGACCTCCAAGCTGATTGCAAACGACGCCATGCAGCTCTCGCTGCTAATTGCGGACAATGAGAGCGGCGACAGCATCGACAATGCGCTGCACCTGTACGCAAAGGCATGCTACTGCACCGAATGCAGGGAATTTGAAAAGGCCTTGCAACTGATAGACAGCATTAATGATTCCGAGAATCCCTCCCTCACCGACGACATCCTCTACCTGAGGGCGGAGATTGCAATACAACGGCAGCAGTATTCCGATGCCGACCGGATGTTGGAGCAGATTACCATACAATTCCGGGACGAACTGCTTGCCGACGACGCGCTTTTCATGCGCGCCCGACTTCAGGAGGAGCGTCTGCATGATCCGCTGACCGCCATGGACCTGTACCAACAGCTCCTGAAACAGTATCCGGACAGCCTGTTCGCACCGGAGGCACGCAAACGTTTCCGCGCATTGCGGAACAACAGTTTCAAGACACAACCTTAAAACCTGACTTATGGATATCGCATTTTACATTTTGGGCGGCATTGCCCTGATCATCGGCCTCATAGGCTGTGTGGCACCGGTCATTCCCGGCCCGCCCATCGGCTACATCGGGCTCATCCTGCTGCAACTTTCCGACAAGCATCCCTTTTCCACCGCCTTCATGGTGGGCGCGGCCATCCTGGTGGCGGCGGTCACGCTACTTGACTATATGATCCCTGCCATGGGCACAAAAAAGTTCGGCGGTAGCAAATACGGATCGTGGGGCTGCCTTATCGGCACCTTTGCGGGATTTTTCGTCCTGCCGCCCTTCGGCATTATAATCATGCCGTTCGTGGGTGCGCTGGCAGGCGAACTTTTAGGCGGCAGCCAGCCCAATGTGGCTGTGAAGGCGGCCTTCGGCTCGCTGCTCGGTTTCTTGGGCGGAGTGCTCTGCAAGGCGGTCGTCTGCATCGCGATGATTGTGGCCTTTGTCTGGGGGCTATTTTGAAAACCGAATATAAATATTTACAGAACATACATTATGCTACTTATCAGAAACATCAAGGAACTGGTGCAGGTTGAGGAGAAGCCGGTACGCTTCCGCGCCGGAAAGGAGATGCAGAACCTGCCGCGCATCAAAGATGCCTACCTGCTGATTGACAAAGGTAAAATCAAGGATTTCGGCCCGATGGAAAAACTGGGTGAAATCCGCGCCGACAAGGAGATTGACGCCACCGGAAAGATGGTCTTCCCCTGCTTCTGCGACTCGCACACCCATATCGTTTATAGTGGCAGCCGCGAAATCGAATACATTGACAAGATACGTGGGCTCTCCTACGAGGAGATTGCCAAACGCGGCGGCGGAATACTCAACTCCTGCGACCGGCTGCGCGAGGATTCGGAGGAGGCGCTGTACGAGGCGGCATACGCCCGGCTGGAGGAGATGAAAAGCTTCGGCACCGGAGCCGCCGAAATCAAGAGCGGATACGGCCTTGACACCGCCAACGAGCTGAAGATGCTGCGTGTGATACGGCGGCTGAAGGAGAACTCGCCGCTCACAATCAAGGCGAACTTTTTGGGGGCGCACGCCGTCCCGAGGGAATACCTTGGCCGTCAGACGGAATATGTCGATCTTATTATAAATGAGATGATACCGATGGTGGCTAGCGAAGGTCTGGCCGACTTTGTGGATGTTTTCTGCGACCAGGGCTTTTTCACCGTGGAGGACACCGAACGCATCCTGATGGCCGGAATCAAGCACGGGCTGCGCCCGAAAATCCATGCCAACGAGATGGCCCGCTCCGGCGGCATACAGGTTGGAGTGAAGTACCACGCGCTATCGGTGGACCACATCGAATACACCGGCGATGAGGAGATTGCCGCGCTCAAGGGTTCCGACACCATGCCGACAATCCTGCCCGGCGCCGCCTTTTTCCTGAACATGCCCTACGCTCCGGCACGCAAAATAATAGAAGCGGGGCTGCCGGTGGCAATGGCCTCCGACTACAACCCCGGCTCCTCCCCTTCCGGCAACATGCAGCTTGTGCTTTCAATGGCATGCGTCAACTACCGGATGGTTGCCGAGGAGGCGATAAACGCCACCACGCTCAACACCGCCTACGCAATGGACTGCGCCGACACGCTTGGCAGCATCGCGAAGGGCAAGACCGCAAATGTATTCATCACCAAGCCAATCCCGAGCATCGAGTTCATGCCATACGCCTACGGGAGCAACAAGGTGGAAACCGTCATACTGAATGGCGAGGTACAATAGTCTGCTGCTCTCCGTCGGAGGGAACATCGGCGACACAACGGAGCAATTCGGGAGGCTGTGGCAGCTTCTGAATGAGAGGGTCGGGAAAGTGACTGTGGTTTCGCCCTACTACAAAACCGCGCCATGGGGCTTCGAATCCGACCATGCCTTCACCAACGCGGCTGCGGAGGTGCTGACGATGCTCGCCCCGATAGAGGTTTTGGATGCGACCCAGGAGATTGAGCGTCTGTTGGGTCGCACCCGCAAGAGCGAGGACGGCATCTACCACGACCGCACCATTGACATCGACCTGATTGCATACAATGACATCGTAATGCAGACGGAACGGCTCACCCTGCCCCACCCGCTTATGGAGAAACGGAGGTTTGTCCTGCAGCCGCTCTGCGACATTGCGCCGGACTGGGTGCATCCGCTGCTGCACAGGAACGTGCGGAAACTGCTCAAGGAGTGCGCGGACACTTCAGAAATACTGCTAATGTAAAAAATAACTGACGCCCAACATCAGACGTGGCAGCACTATGTCGGGATGGCGAAGTTTGTCACCCATAAGCCCGTTCAGACGGTAACTTGCGGATATGCCGACGCCACGGTAGCCGATACGGGTCATAACACCGTAGTTCCAGCGGTAGTCCTCCAGCCGATCCGGACAGACCACCACCTGTTTGGAGGCCAACGTTCCCGGCATATTCCTGAACCATGCCTTGTCGCGGGTCCAGCCAAAACTGCCGTAGAGGCCAAAATCACAAAAAAGTCCTTTTAAATCCCCGAACATGCCGGCAAGACCAATCCTCTGGAAAAGCTGCATTGAGAATTCGTTCAGGGCAGTAAGGTAAAAGAGGCTGTTATCCGGTGCGGACTCCTTACCAAACTGCACCGGTCTGCTGAAACTGGTGTGCGAATATCCGTATGCGAATCCGGTATAATACCAGTTCCTGTAGGTCCGGAACAGATGGGCAAAACCCAAATAAACGGATGGGGACCAGACACTGCAGTCCGTTTCACCCTTCATGCCGGCCATAAGTGACAACGAGGTGACCACCTCCATACGGTGGCGTCCGGCCCACCTGCTAATCTTGTTGTCTGCAAGCGTTCTGGACAGGTCAACATGATTAATGCGCGAGTGCCTGTTCTGCACAATCAGTTTCTCATCAGCCCTATATTCGTCGCGGTACTTAACCCTGTCGGAATCGTTCAGCCGGAATTCCGAGACATATCCGTTGTAGCAGACGCATAATATTCTGTCACCGATACAGCTTTTTGGGATGAGCAGAGGGTTTATGGAATCAATCATATATGTACCGAAAGAATTTTCCCTATATTTCTCCACCAATCCATTGCTGTCCCGCACATGCAGGAAGATGAAGTTGGAGCTGTCATACGACAACGGTTTGAACAGGATATATTCAGCACTGTCCTCCAACACAAAGGTCGTGTCCTTTATTCTCCTTTCCGGATCCGTGAAATATGAGGCTTGTGGCACACCATATCCAAGCGCATAGTCATAGTATGGATACAGATCCGCGCTTTTTTCCACCTCCGCCTTCAGCTGCATGGCGGTCAGGCTGCGGTTCATCTGCCATGCGCAGGCGCAGAAGCCGGCAGTCAGCGGGGTGCTGAAGGAGGTTCCGTTCGCATACGAACTCCATGAGTGGTCTGACTCAGGGTCCACAGCAGACACAAAATAGAAATTACAGACATTCGGCTTCAGCCTTCCGTCAGCGGTCGGGCCATAGGATGAAGTGTTTGCATGTCCGTAAAATTTAATATTGCCTAAAATGCCTCCCACTGTCAGCACGCTGTCAGCATCCGCAGGTGTGACGATTGTTTTCCATGCTTTTTCTCCCCCTAAGTTGGCAGCCGCCTGACAGACAAGAATCCCTTTGCGGGCCGCCATATTTGCCGCCCTCGCCACTGCGGAGGTCCCGTCCATCTGCTTCACCGAGTAATAGCCATACCCGTAACCGACAGAACTGCTGATGATGTCGGCGCCGTTCCTGTCCGCCCATTCAACAGCCTGTATCCACCGCGCCTCATCCTTTTTTAGTGACGTTTTTTCCTCATCCAAGGTACGGGCCAGCAGGAATTCGGAACCGGTTGCCAGTCCAAGCCGCATGGTATCAATGATACCGGTAATGCAGGAGAGCACAGCGGTGCCATGCCTCCCCTCGTCATACACATTGTCATTATTTTTATAAAAGTTCCAGGTGGCGACAATACGGTTACTGTCACGGAGGTGTTTGAAGGCGTCATGGCTGTCAACATGGAGGAAACCTGCGTCGAGCACCGCTATGCGGATGCCTCGTCCGTCAATCCCCTTTTCGCGGAACAGCTCACCCTGCATCCGCAAAAGCTGATTGGTCATGCCGGCCTTATAATTCACGCTGTCGGTCAGCCTGCGGATAGTATCCTCATCACAGGAGGCGAGCTGCAGCTCGGACTCTATCAGCCGGACAGAGCGGACAAAGGGCAAACGCGCAATCCCCGCAACCTGCTCATCCGTGGCCGTCACCGCCACCGCGTTTAACCAGCGGGACTGCCCGACCTCCTCCGTGGCAAGAGCGCAGACCGCCTTGACATATTCTCCGTTCAGCGGATAGTTGCTGCTGTCCCACAAATCGGCATGGTTCAGCCGGTACCGTTCTATGGCTTTGGCATCGAAATAGGTGTAGGGGTCGAAGGTGGTGCCCGCCTTGTCGGTAAGGAAGACCCACCAGCAGGGCTGCGCGAAACCTGTAAGACAGAGGTTCAGCAATATCGGGACCAAAAGCTTTTTCATAATGATGCTATTGGAATTATTTCATGTAAAGAATAATCCCTACAGACATCCTCGGCAGCACCATGTCGGGACTGTTGCCTTCGCTTCCGAGCAGGCCGTTCATCCGGTAACGGGCGTAAAGGCCGATTATATTATAGCTGAAGCCTGTCATCAGGCCGTAGTTCCAGCGGTAGTCATCCAGCCGGTCCGGACAAATCAGCACCTCCTTGTATGCCTTGGCATCGGGATGCGATTTCGTCCGCATCTTGTCACGTGTCCAGCCGAAACTGCCGTACACACCCAAATCCCAAAAAAGTCCGTTCCTGCCCCTGTCCACAAAACGGATGCGCTGGTATAGCTGCAGGTAGAGCTCGTCCAGGTTGGTGCGGTAATACTTGGTGTTTGACGTCTCCATACCGAACTGCGCCGGCTTGTTGAAATTGGTGTGCGAGATTCCATAACCGGCTCCTATCCGGTACCAAGGCTTGAAGAGCTTCAGCATGTGGTTGACACTGTAACTTAAATTTGGCGACCATGCCCTGCATGACACCTCGTTCCCCATACCAACCATCGTGCCGAACGACATTTGGGTCTCATTGGAGTAGCGTCCCGCCCACCAGTTGATTTTGTTGTCGGCAAGCGTCCGGGACAGGTCAGAACCGTAAAAGTAATAATCAGAAACATCATCGTCTCCAATTTCCGCTTCCACCACCTCTTCTTCTTCCACAACAACCTCTTCCACAACAATATCCTCCTCAAAATCCCAATCAAAATGGGAGTGCCTGTTCCGTACAATCAAATCCTCATCAGCGTTATACACGTCACGATATTTCACCCTGTCGGAATCGTTCAACCGGATTTCCGAGACATACCCGTTGTAGCAGACGCACAATATCCTGTCACCGATACTGCTTTTGGGAATGAGCAGAGGGTATATGGAATCGAACTTCTTATAGGTACCGTAGGAATATTCCTTATATTTCTCAACCAGGCCGCCGCTGTCCCTCACATGCAGGAACAGGAAGTTGGAACTGTCATACGACAATGGCTTGAACAGGATATTTTCCGCACTGTCCCCCAGCACAAAGGTTGTCTCCTTTCTTCTCTTTTCCGGATCCGTGAACCAGGAGGCCTGCGGCACGCCGTATCCCAGCGCGTAGTCATAGTATGGGTACAAATCCGCGCTCTTTTCCACCTCCGCCTTCAGCTGCATGGCGGTCAGGCTGCGGTTCAGCTGCCATGCGCAGGCGCAGAAACCGGCTGTCAGCGGCGTGCTGAAGGAGGTGCCTTGCACATAACTCTCCCAGGCGCTGTCATGCTCATTGTCCGCCGCACGGACAGTGGCTATATTGCACACATTGGGTTTCATCCGTCCGTCCGCAGTCGGGCCGTAGGAGGAAAAATAGGCATGCTCGTAATAGTCTTCAGATCTTATTATGCCGCCCACTGTCAGCACGCTGTCCGCATCCGCCGGTGTGACGATTATTTTCCATTCGTCATCGTCCGCCTCGTTGCCGGCGGCGGTGCATACCAGCATCCCCTTGCGGGCCGCCATGTTGGCCGCCCTCGCCACCAGCGAGCTGCCGTCCATATCCTTCACCTTGTAGCGTGACTTTCCGTAGCCCAACGAACTGCTTATGATGTCGGCGCCGTTCTTGTCGGCCCACTCCATGGCCTGCATCCACCAGACCTCCTCCTTGAAAGGTTCCGACTCCACCTCGGTGCGGGCCAGCAGGAACTCGGCACCCGTGGCCAAGCCCAGCCGCATCGTGTCAATGACACCTGTGATGCAGGAGAGCACGTTCAGCCCGTGGTCGTTCCAACCGTAGACATCGGCCTTTTTCTTCGGGAAGTTCCAGGTGCCGACAATGCGGTTGCTGTCGCGCAGATGTTTGAAGGCCACGTGAGTGTTCACACGGGGGAAACCAGCATCGAACACCGCAATGCGGATGCCGCGTCCGTCAATCCCCTTTTCGCGGAACAGCTCGCCCTGCATCCGCAAAAGCTGTTTGGTCATTCCGGCCTTATAATTCACACTGTCGGCCTGCCGGATTGTATCCTTTTCATAGCCTGCAAGACGCGCCTCCGCCTCGATGCGGCGCACCGAGCGGACAAACGGGAGCCGCGCAATCTCCGCAACCTGCTCATCAGTGGCCGTCACCGCCACCGCGTTGAACCAGCGGGACTGCCCCACCTCCTCCGTAGCAAGAGCGCAGACCGCCTTGACATATTCTCCGTTCAGCGGAAAGTTGGTGCTGTCATACAAATCGGCATGGTTCAGCCTGTAACGTCCGATGGCTTTGGCATCGAAATAATTGTAAGGGTCGAATGTGGTGCCCGCCTTGTCGGTCAGGAACACCCAATGGCAGGACTGTGCGGAAGCTGTCGCGAACAGGCCCATAACCAAAAGTGAAAGAAATATTTTCCTCATGTTAATGTGATTTGAAAATTAAAAAACGTCAGTTGTATGAAATAATTGCCTATTTTTGCAGAAATATTTGGAACATCCCTATTCGGGGGACAAAACACAATAGGAAAAGAACATGACAAAACACATCGGAGCACATGTGAGCGCATCGGGCGGCGTATTCAACGCCATCACAAACGCCGTGGCCATCGGCGCGGACGCCTTCGCGCTCTTCACACGCAACCAGCGTGCCTGGGTCAGCAAACCGCTGGATGAGGCCGAAACCGGCAAGTTCAAACGCCTTATGCAGGAGCACAACTTCGCACCGGAACAGGTGCTGCCGCACGACAGCTACCTCATCAACCTCGGCTCGCCCGACCCCGAGACTCTCGAAAAGAGCCGCAACGCCTTTTTGGACGAGATGCGCCGCGCCCAGCAGCTCGGCCTTCAGATGCTCAACTTCCACCCCGGCTCCCACCTGAACCGCATCAGCGAGGAGGAGTGCCTTGACCAGATTGCCCACGAGGTGAACCGCGCACTGGCGCAGACCGAAGGGGTCGCCGCCATCATCGAGAACACCGCCGGGCAGGGCACAAACCTCGGATGGAAATTTGAACATATCCGCCGCATCATCGACGGTGTGGAGGACAAAAGCCGCGTCGGGGTCTGCATCGACACCTGCCACACGCTTGCTGCAGGATACGATCTCTCCACGGAGCTTGGGTATGAGAGCTGCATGGAGGAGTTCGACCACATCATCGGCCTTGGATACCTGCGTGCCGTGCACCTGAACGACAGCAAGAAGGGGGCAGGAAGCCACGTGGACCGTCACGAGACGCTCGGCAACGGGACGCTCGGCGAAGAGTTTTTCCGCCGCTTCATGCACGACCCCCGCTTCGACGGGATGCCCATCATCCTGGAGACCCCCGACCCCACCCGCTGGCAGGCCGAGATCGGATGGCTGCGGAGCCTGTAAGCCCCGCAGCTATTCAGTATCCTTCAGCTCCGACAGGCTGATTCCGAGCATGTGCATCCGCTGCAGCACCTCCGGCCACTCCTCCTCAAGGAAGAGCCGCCGCTGCTCCCGCAGTATCTTGCCGGCAGCATCATCCGCGACAAAATAGCCAAGCCCCCTGCGCGGCTCGATGATTTCAGCCGAGCAGAGGTAATCGTAGGAGCGCATGACGGTGTTCGGGTTCACACCCAAGGAGACAGCCACCTCCCTCACGGCAGGCACCCGCTCGCCGGACTTCCACTCCCCTGCCGCCACACGCTGGCAGAGGCTCTCCGCAATTTGCAGATATATCGGTTTCTGTTTCTTGAAGTCCATGGCAATCAGTATTTCATGTTTCTCAGACGACGTCCCGACCACCAGAGCAGCAGCAGGGAGCCGAGTACATACAGTACCACATATCCGTACCACGTACCCTGCATTGCCAGAATTTCAGCGATACGAGTCAGTATTTCCGGATTATTTGCGGTAAGTAACGTAACAACCGGCATCACAAAAAGCGAGCAGACAAAAGAGATCAGCCACAAGGCGATAAAGGTGAGCAGCACCTTGTGTTTCCTGAACAGAGTGGCCGAAAAGAAGAATGTGGAGGCACCAAACAGGTAGCTTGAAGCCATCATCAGCAGAAGCAATCCGAGTGACCGGACCGGAAAACTATTATATTCGCTTTTCATCAGCACATCCCATAATGATTCGCCATTCAACCAGGCCCCGCTCTCAAACAACCACTGCCTATAAGGGCCGAAGGGCAGTGCGGACAGCAGAAAATCGAACAGCACGCCGCCCACAAACACCATGGCCGGGCACACAAGCACACTATAGAAAAGCATGCTCCAGAACTTTTCCCGCTTCGAAGCGGGCAGCATGGCGAAATGGATGCCGCGGTTGGGCAGGTTGGAGGTCTTGTAAAGCCGCGATGGAGCCATGCAGGCGGACAGCGAGACACAGCCCAAAATCATAAACCAGCGGAATTCCGGCGCGATGGCCTCGTCCACATCAACTGACAGCATGAACAGCCATGCCGCCAGCGGCAGAATGGTGATAATCAGCATCGTCACTCCGAAATTCGGCCAGATGGCCCGGAAATCCCTGCGCAGCAGTTTACCGAAACGGTTCCAGTCAAAACTATTGTTCATCATTCCCTCCTTTCTGTTCAAAAAGTTGTTTCACCAGATTCTTGTTTTTTAACACGGCGTTGAACAAAGCCTCAATGTTCACCGGCGTCTCCTCACCGCTGTTGTTCGGCCGCACCTGCAGCCAGCCGCCCGGCACCTGCTCGCTGTAGAGTGCGGATTCGTCACGCTCCGCATCGCAGGTGAACGAAATCTTCTGTGAAATTTCCGCCATACCTGCATCCAGCAGCACCTCCTCCTTCGAAAGGATCAAAATCGGGTCGATAAGGTTTTCCACATCCTTCACCTGGTGGGTGGAGATGATGATGGTGACATCTTCCCGCAGAAAACTGGAGACAATTCTGCGGAACTCGCTCTTGGATGGGATGTCCAGCCCGTTGGTCGGCTCGTCGAGCAACACATACTTCGTCCCGAGGGAGAGCATTGCGGCAATCATCGACTTTTTCCGCTGTCCGGCCGACATCTCCTTAAAGCGGCGTTTTTCGTCCACCTCCAGTTCGCGCATCAGCCGGCGGAAAAGCGATTCGTCAAAACGCGGATAGAAGGGTGCGCATTCAAGGACGTAGCTTTCGGGCGTGGCCCTGTCGGGCAGTATCACCTCGTCCGGCAGGAACACCAGCTGCTGCAGCATTTCGGGATTGCGGTCAAAGCTGCATAGTCCGTCCACAGTGCAGGTGCCTGCGCTTGGCGGCAACAGCCCGCTGATGATTTTCAGCAGCGTGGTCTTCCCCACGCCGTTCTCCCCCAGCAATCCGTAGATGCACCCCTCCCTGAAAGTGGTGCTGATGTCATGAAACACCGGGATCTGGCGGTAACTGAAGTCCAAATTCTTGATTTCAATCATGGCACTTGGTTTTTAAATGGTTAATTTTTAATTACTTTTACATTATTAATTGTTTAGTGTATTAGATAACTAATACACTGCAAAAGTATAACAGAATCCAATACAAAACCAAATTTCTTGAAAAAAAATTTCATTTTTTTCGCGGAGCAGATCTCAAGTTTGAAATTCAAGCAGTTAAAAAAGAAAGGAGGCGGAAATATCCGCCTCCCTATGACTGTCGCCACCTTGCGCCGTAGCGTTTACCTGGAACTTTTAATTAAATCGACAATCGCCTTGAATGCCTCCGGCTGGTTTGCGGCCAGATCGGCCAAAGCCTTACGGTTCAGCTCAATCCCCCTCTTATGGATTTCACCCATGAAAGCGGAATAGGAGATTCCGTACTGCCTTGCACCGGCATTGATACGATTGATCCACAGACTCCGGAAATTACGTTTCTTGTTCTTCCTGTCACGGTAGGCATACTGCTGGCCTTTTTCCCAGGTATTGACCGCAACGGTCCAGACATTCTTACGTTTTCCGAAGTATCCTCTGGTCAGACTGAGGATTTTCTTCCTTCTTGCTCTTGAAGCAACGTGATTTACTGATCTTGGCATAATGTTTCCTTTCTTTTTTACGCCAGTGGCGCCTTCGCGCTCTCGACAAACTGGCTATAAATTAATAAATGTTGTTAACAATGCAGCATATCCTTTACCGCCTGCACGTTGGCCTTGTCAACGATGGCCGAGTAGCCGAGGTTGCGTTTGCGCTTGGTGCTCTTCTTGGTCAGAATATGGCTGTGATAGGCATGGTGCCTCTTGATTTTTCCCGTGCCGGTAAAAGAGAATCTTTTCTTGGCACTTGTCTTGGTCTTTAACTTTGGCATTTCCTTTTAATTTAATGTTAATATGGTTGGTAACGACAGTTTCTAGTTCTTTTTGGGTGAAAGCAGCAGTATCATGCGCTTGCCCTCCAGCTTCGGCGCGGAATCAACCTTGCCGCATTCTGAGCAGGCTTCGGCAAAACGTGCAAGCATCTCCTCCCCCTGCTCCTTGTACATGATGGAGCGTCCGCGGAAGAAGACATCGACCTTCACCTTGTTGCCGGCCTGCAGGAACCCGATGGCATGACGCACCTTGAAATTGAAGTCATGCTCGTCGGTGTTCGGTCCGAGCCGGATCTCCTTCACCTCGATTTTCGCGGATTTGGCCTTGATTTCCTTTTGTTTCTTTTTCAGCTCATAGAGATATTTCTGATAATCCATCACCTTACAGACAGGCGGATTGGAATTGGGGGAAATCTCAATGAGATCCATATTGCGGCCATAGGCAAAATCCAGAGCCTCGCGCAGTGAAACTATGCGCGGTGTAATGTTTTCACCGACCACCCGCACCACTGGAGAGGTGATATCCTGATTTACCCTGTATGGCGACTCCTTCTCCTTCGGGGAGTTCCCACGGCCTTGCGCATTGCGCATGTTATTGTTTGTTACGATAATAAGGTTCTCCTATTTTGAAAAATTAAACAATTGAATTCAAACATGCCTTCCTTAAAAAACAAGAATGCAAAAGTACTAAATAAATTGCTATGATTTTTACATTTACCTGAAAAAATTTTCAAAAAAAGCAACCTTTCAGCCCGAGCAGGAGAAAGGTTGCAAAACAAACAAATTATACAAACCTAAATTAAAAACTTATTAGCATATACAGTCCAAAAATATTGCAATTACCATGCCAAAAAAACATCCGGTACCGCGGAACTGAGCCCAGGCCAACATCAGACAGGCAAACCCTTACGCTCCACAAATAAAACATTGAGTTATAATAAATTAAATTATTAACGCTTTTTGTGAATTTCTTTCCATTCCAAAGAAAAAGACGGTTACCATCTATCTTAACGGAAACAACATATCCTATGTGGTCTGCAGAGCCGTCACCGTTCCAGTCAAACAAGATTGCATCACCAGGTTGAGCTTCAGAAACGCTGACAGTTGCGCCGTTAGCACCTGCCTTACTCTGAATGTCGGGACAGTATGCTCTGTTACAATTTTTATACCAATCGTGAATATTATCTTCACCTATCGTTTGGCCTGCGATATAGCTTACAAAATCGGCACACCATGCTCCGTCGTCAAACTGATATCCTGCGGCACGCATTATTTCTCTCATTTCATCCTGTGTTTTACCGTCGAAGGAATCAGCCAAATCAAGTATGCTTTGACCCTGATTTGCAGAATTTTCTCTCAGGAATTCATTTCTCTTTTCTTTTTCCTGAGCATCTTTGAGTTTGACCTGCAGATTTTGAATATCACTTCTGACTGCTGCTACATCACTTTCTTTTTGAGATCTGATTTCAGAAATTTTTGTATCATATTTTGCAATATTTTCTTTTATTTTTGAAACTTCACTTGACGGAATGCCTTTGCCGAAGTTTTCCGAATTATTCAGAGTTTCATTCAAAAGCTCCTGCTTTTGTGTTTCATAATCCTGTTTCTTCTGTTCTAATTCAGCCTTTTTCTGTTCGGCTTTTTCTTTTTCAGCCTCAAGTTTTTCATTTTCTGCCTCTTTATCAGCCTTTTCGGACTCTAATGCAGATATTTTTGAATTAATATCGGATATTCTTGACTGAGAATTTTCATCATCTCCCGAAATTCCCGATAACATTGACTTGTTTGCGCTGATTTGAGCATCTATTGAAGATATATAGTTTTCATTTGAAGCGATTGAAGATTCCGCATCGCTGATAGCCTCATCCTGCTCAGTAATCTGGTCTTCAGTTTCCTGTATGTTTTTTTCAAGTTCCTGTTCTTTTTTCTGATATTCTTCGTATTCTTTTTCGGAAACGCCTGCAGCTTCCATAGCTTCTTTCTTGGCATCTTCCTGTTCCTGAATATCCTGTTCGGCCTGTGATTCTATGTCATCAATTTCACCGTTCTTTTCGTCAATCTGAGCCTGAATTTCTTCGGGAGTTTCACCATCTGATGCCGTATCTGTTTTCTTTACAGAACCGCTGCTTGAAGGACTGCTTACTCCGCCCGAACCGCTTGAGCCTCCGGCACTGCCTGTGCTACCGGTCGATGAAGGCTGTTGCGAAGCTTTAGACTCCTCTGTTTTCTTTTCGTCATCTTTTGATTTTGTTTCTTCAGTTTTGTCTTTTTCT
>CACYHG010000040.1 GCA_902774175.1 uncultured Bacteroidota bacterium | reverse complement strand
GAAAACCGGTCGAAGCTGGTGGGTGAGAAAAGCAGCAGCATCCCGAAAACAAAAAGCGGCACACCGGCGGTGTGGAAAAGAAAACCTTTTTTTGATGCGTATTCCTTGGGCAGCATGGTCATGTCAATTTGGTTTTATTATTTTTTGGCGGATGTGGTGTCAGAATATCTCCCCATCCCAAAGCATCCTGAAGAAATCGGTCACATAAATGAGCTCAATGTCACCGGAAGGTCTTGTAATGGGGTCAAGGGAGACAAGGATAAGCCGGCAGTCGGGATGTTCCTCCTTGAATGCCTTGAGCCCCTCCTTGTGCCTTGTTTTAACCTCCTCACTTGATTTGATTTCGATGGCAACCCGGGCATCGCCTATGACGGCATCCACCTCCTGATGGTTGTAGGTGTGCCAGTAGGAAATCTTCTCGCGTCGTCGGCAGTATCCACGATACGCGATAATCTCCTGCATGACAAGGTGCTCGAAGGCGTGGCCGTAATCATCGGAACCCCGTCTCAGGTGGTGTCGCCCCATCAGATAGTTGGCCAGCCCCACATCAAAATAGTAGAATTTTGGAGCCTGCACCACCTTCCGCTTGATCACCTTTGTATATGCCGGTATTTCGTAGCCCATCAGTGTCTCTATCAGAATCTGGTAATATGCCTTGACTGTTTTTGCGGCAACGCCGCAGTCGCTTGCGATGTTTGAATAGTTGATCATTTCGCCGTCGGAAACGGCGGCGGCCTCCATGAATTGCTCAAAGGCTTCCACATTCTGCACGGCGGCTTCGTCCCGAATCTCTTCCCGGAGATAGACCTCCACGTATGCCTCCAGACGGTCGGTGGCATCATCGGCAAGATAGTGGCGGGGAATCATCCCGTTTTGTACAGCCTTGTCTATCTGGTAGTCGGGCACCTCTTTCCAAACCAACGGGAAAAGCGTTCTTGGAATGGCCCTGCCGCCAAGGGTGTTCGCCCCGGAACGTTTCAGTTTGCGCGCACCCGAACCGCTGAGGACAAACCAAAGCCCTTTGTTCGACATCAGCCAATGGACGCTGTCGAGCAGTTCGGGCACTTTCTGAATTTCGTCAACAATGACCAGCGTTCCGGCAGGCTTGGCCATGAGTGCCTGGCGGAAGGAATCGGGGTTGCGCCTGAATGATTTCCTGACGTTGTCAATTAGCAGGTCGTAATAGACAGCATCGGGAAAACGCTCCTGAAGAAGCGTTGACTTTCCCACCTGACGGGCACCGAACAGGAACATCCCTTCGTCAAGCTGGTTTTCAATATCAAAGACTCTTTTGTACATAAAATTTAATAATTTCGGGAGTGCAGGTCCGATTTTCATAGGAAATTCGGGAATGCGGGTGCAAAATTACTAAAAATCGCGATACGATTTGATGATTGCGATATGTTTTTTCGCAAACATCAATTTTTTTTCCGCGAGAATGGCCTATATCTCCTACTGCTTCGCCTGTTCAAGAAGCTTTTTGATCTCACAGGCGTCCTCTGGCGACAATCGGTATGTGTACCCGCCACTTTTTTTTAATATGCCACCGTTTTTCGAGAATCCTAAGTTATCAAAATGGTTTTCTTCATGATACCGATGTTTAAAACAACAACAAATTGTGAAAGTGGTTATTCAAATCTTCAAACGTCTGGAATCCACAGTTATTTTCCTTTGATAATCCTTGTCTGCATAAATTCATCAAGGGTAACGAGATTCAGTTTGGGGAAAGGTGTAGTGCGTAGAACTTTGAAGTGTTTATCTTCTGACACCAGATAGTCTGCTCCGGCAGCGAAAGCGCAATCCACAAACTTATTATCGTCTGGATCGGCTGTGATAATTCCCATGCGAAAATGTGGATCGACGAATTTTACGTTTTCCTGATTTAGCATAAGAAGAACAACGTTTTCGGCTATAGTGGGTGTAATTTGCTGACCAAGTACTTCTTGGTATTCGTCTAAAATTTCATTGGACACACAAAGGATATAGCGTCCTTGAAGGAATGCATCCCAAATTGGGCGGTAAGGGCTTTGCCGTGCAATAATTTGAAGCAGGCAATTTGTGTCAATTACAACTGGATTCATTGATGCTTATCTGTTATATGGTGTGCGGAAATGGGAACCACGCAAATCTTGCATGTGTTTTTCGTCCCATTCACCACTTTTCCATAGGTCGTCCATTTCATCATCAATCTGTTTCGCGTAGAATGCGGCCAATTGTTTTTTGAGTTGTTCCAAACCCATTGCAGACTTGATGTGCGACATCATGTTGAAAACATGTATCTGCGCAGGTGAGAATGTGATAGTTTCCATAATAATCCCTTTATGAATTTTGAATAATAACGTATTGCTTTCAATAAATATTGCACGTCCAAACTTTTTTTTCGCCCACAAATGATTTTTGTTTCAGACTGCAACTTTTTCAAGGGACTATTATCCCCCTGACGGGGCCGATGTCTTCCAATGTTTTGAATTGGCTACTCTCTGAACTCACTTATGTAATGGTACACATAACCTGATATGGTATCAAATACCATCAAGTGATCCAGAGGTGTCCTTATGCAGCGATAGTACAGAAGATTTGAATCTGGGACAGTCTGCCATTCAGCAAACACACAGAAATATTCTTCTGAACCCAGTTTAAAGTTGTCAATGGCATAGTCTCTGCTATATGGTACAAAGGCCGTGTCTGGCACTATCTCCACATAGTTGCATGGTTTGGCCATCAATGCGTTCTCAACCTTGGAGGGTGTGGCTTTGTAACGGAACCAATATTCATAGAATATGCCTTCCTTTCTTATCCCACAGCAGGTCGAATCATCCAGTTCGGGATATAGCGAACCGATATGAAAATCTTCCTTTACGCCTTCGCTTAACCAATCGGCTATTTTTGTCCTGATTTTTGTGCAGGACAAAGTCATTGCGGCGAGTGCGACCATCACCGCACATATCAAAATGGTTTTCTTCATGTTACCGATGTTTTAATCCACTTTAAAAAGTTAATACACCACAATAACGCTGCATTGCGCGGAAAATTGTGCGAGCCTGTCTTAAACTGAAAGAAGTTGAAAAAATTGTAACGGTGCCTTCGACAGGCTCAGGCACCGATTCAATAGGCTCAGGCACCGGAGGCATCGGTGGTTGAGCTTGTCGAAACCACCGATGTCAAAGGCCTTCCATATTGAGCATAATTTCTTGAAAGTTCCGGCAATTTCTCATTTTCTCCATTGATCAGAGCTTCCTTTTTCTTCCTGCTCCAACCCTGCACCTGCTTCTCCCTATAAAACGCTTCATCAATTCTGTCAAACTCTTCATAATAAAGCAATTCCACGGGAGGATGTTTTTTCGTGTGATTTGCTCCTTCGCCAGCAAAATGCTGTTGCAGTCGCAATTCCAAATTGTTAGTGCTTCCTGTATAGTAACTGCCATCATCGCAGAGTAATATGTACATGTATCCTTTCATGGCAATTTAGGTTTTGTTGCGGTGCCTTCGACAGGCTCAGGCACCGATTCAATAGGCTCAGGCACCGGAGGCATCGGTGGTTGAGCTTGTCGAAACCACCGATGTCGAAGGCACCGATTTGCGGTCGTTATAGAAGCGAATGGAAGTTTTCATTTTTTTCTACTTCAAAAAGTTTGCACTCATAACGCAGTCTTGCGCGGAAAATTGTGCGACCATGAAATAAGTTGAAAAAAATGTACATGAAAAATCAATAGGAAATCTGCAAATCATATTGAATTTTTTTTCACCTTTGCAACTTGTGTCCGAATAATTATAAATTACAGATATATTATTCATACACAAAATTTTATATTAATTAACCGCAGCGGGTGCGCCATCAAAAGGGCGTTGCCGCTGCAAAATGGGCCAAAACGGAACAAAACATGGAGATAATTCGCACAAGGGATGCCATGCAACAGGCGGTGGCCGCCTTCAGAAAGGAGGGGAAAACCATCGGGTTTGTACCTACAATGGGGGCGCTTCACGAAGGGCACCTGACGCTTATGCGGCTGGCACAGAAGGAAAACGACATTGCCGTCTGCAGCATCTTTGTCAACCCGACACAGTTCAACAATCCCACAGACCTGGAGCGGTATCCGCGTAACCCTGAAAAGGATGCTGAGGCGGTCAGCGGCATCGTCGACATTGCATTTATCCCCTCCGTTGAGGAGATGTACCCGGAGCAGCCGACCGAAACCTACGATTTCGGCGACCTTGAAAAGGTTATGGAGGGTCCCTCCCGCCCCGGCCATTTCCAGGGCGTCGGCATGGTGGTGAGCAGGCTGTTCGAGCTGGTGCAGCCCGACCGCGCCTATTTCGGCAAGAAGGACTACCAGCAGGTGGCCATAATCCGGCGGCTGGTGGAGCTTAAAAAATATCCGATTGAAATCGTGCCGGTTGAGATTGTCCGTGCCGATGACGGGCTGGCGCTCAGCTCGCGCAACGCGCTGCTGCATCCCGACAAGCGGGCCAAGGCCCCATTCATCTACCGGACGTTGAAACAGGCCAAGGAGATGGCGGCCGGACACACCCTTCAGGAGGTGGAACAATGGATAAAGGAGCGGATTGGGAGCGACAGCGACTTTGAGCTGGAATATATCCAAATTGCCGATGCGGAGACATTGCAACCCATCAGCAGTTTTGCCGATGCGGCGCATGTGGTGGCCTGCATCACCGTCTGGCTGGACGGTGTACGGCTGATTGACAATATTGAATTCAAATAGCAGAAAGATGCAGATAACGTTGATGAAATCGAAAATACACCGTGCGGTGGTGACCGGAGCCGACATCAATTATGTGGGAAGCATCACCATTGACCGGACGCTGATGGAGGCGGCGGAATTACACGAATATGAACGGGTGGATGTGCTGAACATCAACAACGGCGAGCGGCTGCAGACCTATGTCATAGCCGGCGAACGCGACAGCGGAATCATCTGTCTGAACGGGGCCGCAGCACGCAAAGCGGTTGTGGGCGATGTGGTAATCATCCTCTCCTACGCCAATGTGACGCCTGAAGAGGCGGACGGATGGCAGCCAAAAGTGGTGCATCCGCGCTTCAAATACGGGAAGAACCGGCTTTAACCGGCATTTCCGCTACGCATCACAAGAAATCACATCCTCATCGGCAGGATTGTATTCCAACCCCCACAAGCCGAAGATTTTCTCAAGCGCCTCCGAAGCGGGGCAATAACGGAGATAACGGGGCTTCTTCCCCTTTTCAAGAATAATGTATCCCCGGCGATAGGTTTTCAGGAAGTCGGACAGGTCCACCTCGTCCATCAGTTCCCCCTCATAATTGGTGACCATAACCTGCTGGAAACGGTCGAAAATCTCCATGAACAGCACATTTTCAGGCTCCAGAGCCTCCTGCATGACCATGGCGTCAGCCACCCACTGTGAATCTATGGAAAAAGCCGACTCCGAGGTGTCCATGAATTGGATGACCGCCCTGTACTGTTCGGTATAGACCGGCTCCTGATATACGAAACGTCCCTCCGCCAGCTGCAGACGGTATTCATCCCTCACAGTGTTCTCGCTGTTGGCATGTGTCTCCGCAGTGGTGTCCCCAAGAGAATGGAGCGATTCATATTTCTTGAACACCGTCACGGAATATTCCTCCGTCATTTCCGCATACCACTCCTCGCTCTCAATCCTGTAGCGCTGCTCCTCCGCACAGCTGTAGGCGACCAGCAGGGCTGAAACCAGCTCACGCTCCACCTCCTTTTCAGGCACCGTGACGGTAAGCAGCATCTTGTACTGGGCGTCGTCGCCGCCGGAGACTATCCAGATGTCATAATCCGGAGAGGGGCTCTCAATACCGGATTCAATCCTCCATGATTCCGGCAGCGGGGCCTTAAGGCGGATACCAGTACCGGTCACATGCTTCAGATAACGGTACAACTGGTTCTGCAACACATCAGGCAGGACAGGCAGGCTGTCCGACGGCTGTTCGCCGCACATGATTCTGCAAGGCAGCCCGGTCATGGCGACAGGACCCGCAACATCCTCCTTTTTGGAGCGGCAGGCAAAAAATAACGCGCCGCACAACAGCAGCAGCCCGCACTTCAACATGATTTTTCTTCCGTTTACAAACATGAATCCATATTTTTTTGAACGTGCAAAAGTACACAATTTCCCAACCACTGGCACCAAATTATGATACAAAACAGCATCAAAAAAAAAGCATCCATCCGCCGAAAAGACAAAACAAATTGGTTTTCAGTGCAAAGAAATTTGCACAAAAAATGGTTTCCACACGCCAAAGCTATGGGAGAATTGTCTATCTTTGTACAATTTTTTAAGCATAAAACAATAATATTGCCAACATATGGACGAATACAGGAACAATCCAAATGACGAAAGCCGGAAATACAAGAAACTCAGCAACCTGTTTCTGGCACTTTCAAAGAACAACCTGAAGGAATCTGTTGCGGAACAGGAGGAGCTTCAGGGCGAACTTGACTCCATCATGAACGCTTACAACCTGGTAAAGGAGGAATACGGCGAGCTGAACAACCAGCTGACCGCGAAAGACAGCGCAATTCTGGCTCAGGCGGAGGAGATCCAGAAACTGATCAGCCAGCAATCCGACTACAGGCGCGTCAAGAAGAAACTGGAACTGCTGCAGAATCAGGGGAAGGAATATGTCCGGATGCTCGATTCGCTATATGCGGCCAACGAGACCCTTACCATCGAGAACAGGAAAATCAGGACCGAAAACACACGGCTGACCGAAGTGCAGCAGCAGATGACAATTGTGCAGGATTCCCTGAACAAACGGATCAAGACCGCCTCGCAGCTCAAGGCCTATGACATTTCGGTCAAGGGAATCACCATGAAATCGGGAGGAAAAAAGGAGGAGGTCACAAACCGCAGCAAGCGGGTGGAGAAGTTCAAAATCTGCTTCACTCTTGGCGAGAACGCCATCACAACCCCCGGCAACGTGAACCTCTACTGCCGGCTTTCCATTCCGGACGGCAAGGTGCTGGCTTTGGGCAAGGGTGATGCCTACACCTTCACGAATGAGGGGAAAATCCTGCAATACACAATCAAAACCACAGTCCCATATGAGAACAAGGCCAAGGAGGTGGTGATGTACTGGAACCTGCGGGATGGGGACACTGCAGTTCCCGGCACATATACAGCCCAGCTTTTCACCGAAGAGGAATACATCGGGGAGGCCATCGTAACACTGAAATAGTTTCACATTAAATTAATATTTATTATGGCATTAGCAATCACAGACCAGAACTGGGAAGAACTGATTAAAAACAACAAATATGTAGTGATGGACTTTTGGGCGGAATGGTGCGGTCCCTGCCGTGCAATCGGCCCGTTTGTGGAAGAGGCGGCAAAGGAGATGGAAGGCAAGGTGCTGATCGGCAAAGTCAACATCGACGAGAACCCGCAAGTCACAATGAAATTCGCCATCAAGAACATCCCGACCCTCATTTTTATCAGGAACGGCGAGATAGTGGACAAGCATGTGGGAGCCATCCGCAAGCCTGACCTGATGGATAAGATCAACGCCATACTGTAACAAAATGCGCGACACGCTGGCAGGTGCTACAGGGCACCTCAGCTTTGCCGACACACACCATCTGTCCAATGGGGAGATTTTCCTCATTGGATTTTTGGGTGTTTTGGGCTTCATGCTGATTCTGCTCATCTGCATGAAACTCATCCCGCTGCTGGCACGGCGCATTGACCGGAACAAAAACGAAAAGTGATGAAACCATTTAAAGGCATAGCTGCCGGCCTGCTGCTGCTGACCCTCTGCACCGCCTGCCGGCACAAACCTGTCATACTGCCGGAGGATGAATACATAGACTTTGTCCGGCAGATACTCACCGCCGCCTACGGCGAGCATCCCGACCCCTCCGTCTTTACCGAAGCCTTTGACAAAAAGGCATTCGCAGAACGCATTATGGGCCAGGGCGACATTCCGGAGACGATGCGTCCCGATGTGGACCGTTTTCTGGAGGAATATTTCCTACCCGGCAGACGCATGCTGGCCCGTGTGGAACAAGGCGCCGACTTCCAGCTGATACGGTTCAGGATGCAGCACGACACCGCCATCGCCACCTTCCGCATCTACAACGAGACAATCACCTTTGAGGACTGGATGATGCTTGCCAGCAAGGAGGGAATTCACATCATTGACATAAGCGATCCTGTTTCGGGCATGTACTGGAGCGACGAATGGAACATGAACGCCTGCGCCTATCTGGACATCACCGGCGACCACTTCCTGATCAACGAAAAGCTGATTGCGGTCAACCGGCTGATCGGACAGAAAGCCTTCGACCAGGCTGACAGCATATTCAGATGGGTGGAGCAGGCCACAAAAAGCAACATCTACGCCAGGGCCATGCAGCTGAACCTGATAAGCCAGAGCCAGCCTTACGACTCCCTTTTGCAGGCCTGCAGGGAATTTCTGAAGGTGTTCCCCGAAAGGAGCGCCACAACTTCGTTCTTCTGCCTGCAGAACGCCATATCGAACGGCATGATGCCCGAAGTGCGGAAGCATTGCGACGAACTGGGCCAGACAATCGGATACGACCCGATATTTTTCCTCTATCTGGCATGGGGGTACAAGTCTTCGGGCGACGCCGACGCCTCCCTGCGGATGCTTGACAGCCTCACCGCCTACATTCCTGTTCAGTACGATTTCTACAACTACAAGTTGGACCTGTATTATGAAATGAAGGATGCAGCCGGCTTCGCACAGCAGATGGAGCGTATAGACAGCCTCTTCTCCGCATCGGACGAGGACATTCCCTTCTACGAGAACACATATCCGGAGATGCGCAACACTCCTGAATTCAAAGCCTGGAAGGAGCGGCATCTGCAGAAGCTCGCAAAAGAAAAAGCCGCGCTATGACCCGCATCCTTTGTCTGGAGACCGCCACGGAGACCTGCTCGGTCGCCCTTTCCGCCGATGCGGAGTGCATCGCCTGCGAGGAGGTGGCGGAGGGACATTCCCATGCTGAAAAAATCTTGGAGCTGACCGACCGGTGCCTGAAAAGTGCGGACTGCGACATCGCCTCAATCGATGCGGTCTGCATCAGCAGCGGACCCGGCTCCTACACCGGACTGCGGATAGGTGTCTCCACCGCCAAGGGGCTATGCTACGCCCTCTCCAAACCGCTCATCGCGGTACCGACACTGGAAGGAATTGCCAACGGCGCATGCCAGTCCATCCCGAATGCCGACATAATCTGCCCCATGATCGACGCACGCCGCATGGAGGTATACTGCGCATTGTACGACCTGCAGGGGAACCCGATGACAGAATGCACCAACAGCATTATCGGTGAAAACTCCTTTGCGGAAGAGCTCCGGCAGCACCGGATTCTCTTTTGCGGCAACGGCGCAACAAAATGCAGGACTGTACTGCAGGGCGACAACGCATTGTACAGCGACATCCGCTGCTCCGCCAGACACCTCACCTACCCCGCCTACCGCCGCTGGCAGGAACGGCAGTTTGAGGATGTGGCCTATTTCGAACCTTTTTACCTGAAAGCCTATATCGCAGGGAAACCCCACGTTAAAGGATTGGAGATGTGATGGAGAGGGAAAAGGAAAAACCGGTGGAAGGCAACGGCCCCTGCCCGTATGAAGCACTTGCACGTGAGGCATGGGAATCAAGCGCGGAATATGACGGCACCCCATGGGACGAGACCGAACCGGTTGCGCGTGAACTGCGGGAAAAGAAAAAAGACCTTGTCATCATAGCCCTGACCGACCATGGCAGATTCGGTGACACCGCAGTGGCACACGCAGTGGCGGCCAGCATGATTTTTCACGCCGAACTCTGCATTATTCCGCTGACACCTGCCACGGAACCTGAAAGCGAGACGATGCGGCACAGCCTGCATGTGGCGGACAGGCAAGGCATCCCTGTAACATGGCATCCGTATGAGAACGGGCTGAAACGCAAACTGCCCGCCATCGCCGAATCGGTCAATGCAATGATGCTGGTGATTGGCGCAGCTCCCGACCGTGAACCGGCCTTTTTTACAGTAAAGAGGGCTCTCCGTTGGATCCGCGGTTCAAGAATCCCGGCCCTGGTCGTGGGCGGACAGCTTCCGCGACCGGACAGTTACCGCAGCATCCTGCTGCCGCTGGACACATCCGTCTATTCAAAGGAAAAGGCGCTATGGGCCGGCTATTTCCACCGTTTCTACCACGCTGACATCCACCTGCTGTACAAGAACTACAGGGATGACTATCTGGAACAGAAGCTGAAGGCAAACCTGCAATTCACCGAAAAAATCTACCGTAACCTTGAAATTCCAAGCACCCGCCACGCCATCGACGACTGCTGGGAGGAGATTGAAAGTTATGCGCTGCATTTCGCGCCGGAGGTGCACGGAAGCCTTATGGTATGCATGACCACCAGATACCCCACCCCTGCCGACTGGATTTTCGGCCGCAAGGAGAAGCGGCTGCTGAAAAAGGCTAAGGGATTCCCGCTGCTGCTCATCAACCAGCGGGACGACCTGTATGTTCTCTGCACCTGACGCTATGACAACGCCTTATTGACTACCGCAGCATCTTTAAGAATCTGTTCATACTCCTCCGGGCTCAGGTCGCCATAGAAGAAATGTACCGGATTCACCTTCTGTCCATTCTTGACGACCTCGTAATGCAAATGAACACCCGATGCCAAACCAGAACTGCCCATCTGCCCGATAACAGCCCCACGCTTCACCTTCTGTCCGGGACGGACATTGGCCTTAGAAAGGTGCGCATAGATTGTCTGGTATCCGTTACCATGGTTTATCACAACGGAAATGCCGTAGCCGGAGCCTGGATTTTCCGAACTGACCGTCCCGTCCGCCGTGGCGTAGACAGGCTGGCCCCGCTTGCCGATCAGATCCACACCTGTGTGACGGCGCAGAATCTTGTACACAGGATGGTAGCGCATTCCGAAACCGGAAACCACCTTGGGGTTCTTTACCGGAGATATTGCCGGGACGCGGCTCATCCGCTCATCCATGTTCTGGAGCATCCCCCACAGCTCGGCATAGGATTCCAGCTCCTTGCCTGTCCTTAGCATCAGCAGGTTCACCTTGCGCGAAAGATCCTCCACCATTTTTGATGTGACAAGCTGCGAAGGTGGCGCCTCCTGCACAGCCCAATAGGCGTTGCGCTCCTTTGCCGGCTCCGCGTCCAACAGCACTCGGTATAGGTTGTCATCCTTCTCCTCCAGCCCTTTAAGCACATGCGAGAGTTGGTTTACACGGCGATCCAGATAGGCAATCTGAAGGTTTGTCGCCTCCAGTTCCCTTTTCAGACGCTTTTCCTTGGGTGATGAGAAAAAATTGGCATATATCAGCAGGCAGCCCACCGCGAAGACAATGGCAGTGGCCGCATAGGACAAAATCTTTTTAATCCGCTGTCTGAAAGAAATTTCTTCGACCTCAAACGACAGTGATTTGTGGTTGAACTTATACTTCATACGTACCCACCAACGCAAAAATCAAAAAAATATTTTCCATTTGAACAAATTCCATTCCATTTGTACCGATTTTTTTTCTACTTTTGCAAATACATTTATTAAATAATACGACAAACAATGGATAAAGTAACCGTTATTCCCTTTGAAAAACTCAACAGCGGATTTATTGACGATGAATACATTCCCAAAGGAAAAGATGAGTATTATCTACGCGAAATGCAGGCAAAGAAGGCCATCCGCACCCGCAGCGGTTGGCGGCATCTTACTGCCAGGGAACTGGAAATACTGGTGAAGAACAACAATATGTCGGACAACTGGGATCATGTGCTGGTCAGCGACCCGTTCGACCCCTCCTTAGTGAGCGGCAACAACTTCCACGGACTGGTGCGCATCGGCGCAATCAGCCACAATGTGCTGCAATACCATGACCTGCGGCTGCCGATCGGCATCACCAACTGCAACATCGTGAACTGCGACATCGGCAACAACGTGGCCATGCACGAGGTGCACTACATCGCCAACTACATTATCGGCGACCAGTGCATCCTTTTCAACATTCAGGAGATCACCACCACCAACCATGCCAAGTTCGGCAACGGGATTGTAAAGAAAGGGGAACCCGAGGAGGTCCGGGTGCAGATCGAACTGATGAACGAATCGGGCGAACGCGCCATCCTGCCGTTTGACGGCATCATCACCGCCGACGCTTACATGTGGGCCAAATATATTGATGACGAAATTCTTCAGCAGAGGCTGAAGGAGATCACCCAGAACACCGTGGATGACCGTCGTGGCTACTACGGTACCATCGGACGCTCCACCGTCATCAAGAACACCCTGATCATAAAGGATGCCAAAATCGGCGAGCACTGCTACATCAAGGGGGCGAGCAAAATCAAGAACGTCACCATCAATTCGAGCGAGAAGGAGCCGTCGCAGATCGGCGAGGGCTGCATCCTGGTCAACGGAATTGTCGGATACGGCTGCCACATCTTCTACTCCATCACAGCCATACGGTTTGTCATCGGAAACAACTCCAACCTGAAATACGGGGCGCGGCTCATCAACTCCTTCATGGGTGACAACTCCACAATCTCCTGCTGCGAGGTGTTGAACAACCTGATTTTCCCCTCACACGAGCAGCACCACAACAACTCGTTCCTGATTTCGAGCGTGGTGATGGGACAGAGCAACATCGCCGCCGGAGCCACACTCGGATCGAACCACAACAGCCGCACCGCCGACGGCGAAATCCAGGCGGGGCGCGGATTCTGGCCGGGACTTTGCGCCAGCGTCAAGCACAACTCACGGTTTGCCTCCTACACTCTGCTCTCCAAGGCGGACTACCCTGCCGAGCTTGATATCCAGCTGCCCTTCTCCTTGGTGAACAACAACAGCCGGACAAACGAACTGGAGGTGATGCCCGCCTTCTGGTGGATGTACAACATGTTCGCCCTGGCACGCAACACCGACAAGTACCAGAAACGTGACAAACGTATCACCAAAGTCCAGCATATCGAATTCGACACCTACGCTCCCGACACCATGGAGGAGGTGATACTTGGCCGCAAACTGCTGGAGATTTTCACCGCCAAGGCATGGTACCGCTCACAAGGCACCGATTTCGGAAAAATGAGCACCAAGACCCTTCGCGAAACGGGCAAGAAACTGCTCAACGGCGACCCTTCCACCGTGCATGCGCTTGACATTTTCGGCGACCGCATGGAAAAGAGCAAGCGGAACTGCCGTATACTTAAGGCCTATGAAGCCTACCACGCCTACGGCGACATGCTGATCCACTACGGGGTGCGGAATGTGATTGCCTATATTGAAGATCACAACATCAGCCACTTCAAGGAGGTTGCCAAGGAACTGGGCAAGAACCACCGCCGCCAGAAGGTATGGATTAACCTTGGCGGACAAATAATGATGGAGAAGGATCTGGACCACATACGTGCCGACATCAACAGCGGGATCCTTGACAAATGGAAGGAGATTCATAAACGCTACGATGAAATCTGGAAGCGCTATCCGACCGACAAGCAGAGCCACGCCTACCTTTCGCTCTGCTACCTGCTTGAGAGCCAGAACCTGACGGAAAAGCAATGGAAGGAGATGATGCGCCGTTCAATAGAGATACAGCAGTACATCTGCGACCAGGTGCATGATTCCCGCAACAAGGACTATACCAACCCGTTCCGCCACATCACGACCCGCAACGAGGAGGAATTCAAAAAACTGTACGGGGAGATCAACGACATCGGTTTCGTGCGGCAGACTCAAGAGGCCACCGCCGATTATATAAAAAAGGTGGAGGCGATGTTATAAATCAAAAAAGGCGGCCGTTGGCCGCCTTTTTTTTTACCTGTTTGAAGGAATTATTTCTTGTTGTTCAAACGGTCGGAAATGGCTCCGGCGGCTTTCTTCACGCCTTCGTCAGCGGCTTTCTTGCCGGCTTCAGTAGCTTTCTCCTTCACGCAGCGGTCGAATTCGGCCTTCATTTCAGCCTGGAAATCGGCATCGTCCTTGTAAGCGGCATAGCTCTGCTCCAGGATGGCCTTGATGCAGTTTTCAACAGAAGCGGGATCGGTCTGGTAGCAGTTGCATTTTGCACGACCGGCCTCGCGGGCCTTGGAGAGAATCTCCTCCTTGTTGACTGCAGGGGCGGCAGCCTCAACGTTGGTTTCCGTCACAGTGGCTTCCTCCACGGCGGTGGAATCCTCAGCGTTCACCTCCTCCTCAGTGTTCTTGTTGCCACAGGAGACAGCGATAGCAGCAGCGAAAAGCATGCTGGCGAATAAAAACAAACCTTTTTTCATCACAATTTAAAATTTTAAATTAATAAATAAGTTATTTTTCTGTGTTTTATAGTAGTCCAACCCTTAGCCGGAAAAACTGCGCAAAAGTAAACAATTCCCATATATGCCAAGTTATATTTCAGACATTTTTTTCATTTTTTTATGTATAAATAAAATGTATTTTTGCAAAAAGATATTTTCAAAACATGGGAACACATAAATCACACATAACCAATATTGTATTATTCCTTATTACAGGCCTGGCGCTGGTATGCGCGGCAGGATTGTCCCTCAGGAACGCCAGATTTGTCCGTCCGGACCATCTCCAAAGCATCCTGCAGCAGCGTTTTTTGGAAAAGGAGAGCCGTATGGACCGTTACGCACGCCCGCTCATGGATAAGCGGGTTAACAACATCCACCAGCTGCTTGCCTATTGCGGGGAACAGGAGATCGACCCTACTGAATTCGCATTCTACATATACGACAACGACACGCTCCGGGCCTGGTCGTCAAATGTGGTGAACATTCCCTCAAAACGGACTAAGAAACAGCAGGATCTCTCCGGCTACCGGACATTGGACAACACCAATGTCTTCATACGGCAATACATCAATTGCGAACGTACCGTCTATGGTATATGCGTGCTGGAGTCCCCATATCTCCCGACTGGCAGCTTCTGTGATGTCTGGATGCTCAATAAAGGGAATTTCCACACCATTCCGCCAGACAACGAAGCCATGATAATCCATGACAGGAACAATTATGCCGCCTTCGCCCTGGAAATGAACGGCAACATACGGGAATCCAACCTCATGGCACTGCTTGAGGCGCTGTTGTGGATGCTGGCCTGCACTTTGGTGGGACGCTGCATTTACAAGATTCTGGAAAAAAGGCCCCTGTTCCGCAAAAAGCCCGCACTGCTCACACTGCTGCTGACCGTCCTGGCGACCGGCATGCTGCTGATGGCGCTATGCTGCAGGAGACCTGCCTCAATGTTCACCGCAAACCTCTTTTCCAGCCTGTACTATTCCTCCATCTTCAATTCGTTGGGCGGACTCTTCATGGGAAGCTACACACTGCTTGTCATAGCAATTATCCTTGTGAAGAGCGGGCTGAAGCCGGACCCCGGACATCATGCCCTCACATGGCTGGAGCTGACATTCTCACATCTGCTCTACATCGCCACATTCATCGGATTCAACCGCATGATTCTGAGCAGTTCAACCAACATTCTCCCATACATCTCGGTACACTCGTCCACATTTAAGGCGGAAAGCCCTCTCCTGCTCAAGCTGCTGTTTGCAGTCTCACTCTGCATGATGCTCTGCACAACCCTTCTGTTGGTCGAAAAGTGCTACCGTAATTTTTTCAACTGCAGCCTCGGCCGGAGGAAGAAAATTCTGATGGGTCTGCTTTCCGCAACGCTGGTCTGGATAGGATACATCGCCGTAATCATGAACTTTCCGCAGCTGAGCCAGCACCGCTTTTGGATTGTCGGCAGCCTTATCTACTGGATTATCGTCGGCATCAACATTTTCCACGCCCTGCTGCCGGAGAGCCGTTTTTCGATCCGGTACCATACGGTCTCCTGCATGATATCCGTACTGCTGCTTTCGCTGCTGCTGGTGGACACCAATCACGAACGGCTGCAGCTTTCAAAGGAATCCTTTGCAAACACGCTGTTGGAGAAAGAGAACCCGCTCATGCAATACAATCTGCGCGAGATAAACGGTCAGATTGAGGAGGATGACAGTCTGACGGTTCTGCTTTCAGACACCAACATACAGCGTAACGATGTCATCGCCTATGTGCAGGAGCAGTACCTCCAGCCCTATTTCGCCAATGACCGGAAACACATTTTTGTGGGTCGCACAAGCATACCGACCGACAGGACCGCCATCCGCCGTTACAGCGAGACCTTCGCCGCCTCAAAGGCGGACAGGCAATGCTCCGACCTGCGTATGGTCAACGCACACCGTATAGACAACTACAAATACCTGCTGCTGAAATTCTTCCCCTGCACAAGCAAGAGCGGTGAACCTGATACCGCCTGCATTGCAATTGAAACCATGTCCGGTTCGGACTTTTTCAAGCCTGATTTCCTGCTGAACCGTAACGAGCACCGGATTGAAAACGAGATACAGCAGCTCTCCTGTGCGGAATACGACAACGGGAAACTTACCGCATGCCTTGACTTGAACAACGTGTTCCACACCAACATGCGCTGCTACGGACTGGACACCCTGTACAACGGCATGCATTTCACCTACCGGAACAACGACTATTACCTTTATTTCCACCAGCCCTCGCACATGGTGCTGCTGGCAACCGGACAGACGATGCTCCGGAAATGCATCGCCACCTTCCCGTATCTGGTTCTGCTTGCACTCCTGCTGAACACTATAGTATATATTATTGTCAACTATAAGGACAAGCGCCGGTTTCTGCTTTTCAAGCAGCGCATCAGACTGTTCATTGTCATCATTATCGTTATGACAGCCATTGTGGGCGCCATAACGTTTTCGGTATTCGTGCACAAATACAGTCAGGACGAGCTTTACCAAAACTCCTTTGTACGTATCGACATGATCATGCACATGCTGCCGTCCGGCAATCTCACCCCGCAGAATGCAGGCACCGCCCAAATGGAGCAGCTGCTGCTTCCTGCCATCTCCCGAATGCCAAAGGAGTATCTTGAAAACACCAACATGTACACACTTGACGGGGAGGCGGTCTTCATGCTGGACAAGAACCTGCCCATCCCGCAAAGCCCTAACAGGCTTAACCCCGAAGTGATTGAACGGATTCACAACAGGCAGGAGACATTCTTCCGTGACACAAAAATCAGCAGGTCGCTCATCAATGCGAACATACTCTACAAACCATTCCTGAACAACAAGGGGGAGATAGTCGGATACCTCAGTTTCCCGTCAAGGCAGAAGGGAAGGGATTTGGAGCACCTTTTCTCCTATGTGCTGCCAACATTCCTCTGCATCTACCTGCTGCTGACGCTTCTGTTCGTGCTGTTCGGCACCCTGATCGGGAACTACCTGCTCGCCTCACTCACCCACATCGCAGATTCGATGAGCAAGGTGAAGCTGCAATCCAAAAACAAGAAGATAAAATGGAAATACGATGATGAGATCGGGATGCTTGTAAAAGACTACAACCGTCTTGTGGATGACCTTGAAGTGAGTGCGGAGATGCTGGCACGGTCGGAACGGGAAGCCTCCTGGAAAGAGCTGGCGCAGCAGGTGGCACATGAAATCAAGAACCCGCTTACACCGATGAAACTGAGCACCCAACAGCTGCAACGATGCATCAGTGAAGGGACCCTTACGGACGAAAAACTTGAAAAATACAGCCGTATGATGGTGGAGCAGATTGACGCCCTGACTGAAATCGCCAGTTCATTCTCCTCACTGGCTAAAATCCGCCAGGGGGACGGCACCAAGGAAAACCTGCTTGAAATCATGGACAATGCCGCAAACATGTACGAACAGACCGAAGATGTGCATATTGAAATCAAACACAGCCCGCAAATAGCCGAAGCGGCCGTCCTGATTGAGAAGGACCAGATGCTGCGTGTTTTCAACAATCTGATAAAAAATGCCATCCAAGCCCAAAAGCCTGGGCTGCCACAACATATCGAGCTGATCCTGAGCGAAGAGAACGACACACAGTGGCTCATCACCGTCACCGACTACGGCAAAGGGATGGATGAGGAGGAGAAAAAGCACGCCTTCACCCCCCACTTCACCACCAAATCAACCGGCAGCGGTCTTGGGCTCGCCATTGTACGGAACATTGTCTCCGACTGGGGAGGCAGCATCCGCTTTGAATCGGTCAGGAACGACCACACCAGTTTCTTCATCCTGCTGCCGAAATATCGGACAGGCATAAAAAATGCCGCCCATCGGGCGGCATTTACGCATCCTTGTACCCCCACTAGGAATCGAACCTAGATTTAAAGTTTAGGAAACTTCCGTTCTATCCGTTGAACTATGAGGGCATCGCTAATGTGTGCGGCGGCTGTGCCGCGACCTATTAGGAGCTGCAAAAGTAGCACTTTTTTCGTTATCTTTTCCCGCTTCCGCGGAATCTTTTTCCATCGCCTTTCCAATCACCTGGCACACATAGTCTTGTATGTCGGTCCGAATATTCATTGAGGAGAGTTTGGTATTTGACGCGTCGGGACACACGCGGTTTGAAAGGAACACATACACCAGACCATATTTCGGATCCACCCAGAAAAAGGTGCCGGTGAAGCCGCTGTGTCCGAAACTCTCCGGGGAGGCGAGCCTTCCGCATGGGGAGGGGCCGCTGAGCGATGGCTTGTCAAAACCCAATCCGCGACGGCAAACATTGGGAGCATAATAACTGGTAAACAGCTTTACAGTCTGCGGGCTGAAATAGGTCACGCCACGGTACACGCCGCCGTTGAGCAGCATCTGGAGCAGCTGTGCGATTTCACCAGCCGTGGAAAAAAGCCCGGCATGTCCGCATACTCCGCCCATCATGGCGGCACCCTGGTCATGCACATACCCGTGCACCAGCTGCTGCCGGAACTTCACATCGTTCTCGGTTGGCGCAACCCGTGACAGCGGCAGAGTGCACCAAGGGTTGAAACAGGTGGCCTGCAGCCCCATCGGACCGTAAAACTGCTGCAGCATGAAACTGTCAAGCGGCAGACCGGAAATCATCCGCACCGCATCGGCAAGCAGATAGAATCCCAAATCGCTGTACTTGTATTTTTTCTCCTTCGCCAAAGGGGAATCCGCAATCCCTTTCCGGATCGAATCCCTGTAATCCGCCCGCATGTACATACCCCTGCATACCGGCACGGAATATTCCCCTAAGGAATCCGGACGGTATATCTCCTTGCCCCAACGCTGGTAGAACGGAATCCAGTCGCGCAGGCCGGCCGTGTGGGTCATAACTTCGGCGACTGTCAGCTTCGCCTTGTTGCTGCCTGCAAGATAAGGCAGGTATTCGGACAACGGGGCGTCCAGCCGGATTTTCCCCATGTCGTACAGTTTCATGATCGCCAGCGTGGTGGCCATGCACTTGGTAACGGATGCCAAATCGTATACGGTCTCCATTGTGACCGGACGTCTGTCATCGTAGGAATAGGTGCCGAAAGCCTTCTCATACAGGATATCCCCATTTTTCGCGACCAGCACCTGGCAACCCGGGTAGGCTCCGGCATCCAGACCGCGCCGCACAAGCGTATCAATCCGGTCCAGCCGCAATTTGGTGTCGCCGGATGCCGGACGGAGCAGCGGCGCCATCACAATCTGCACCCCATCCCCTTCGTCAAAGTCATCAAGCTGCACAGGCAGACGGCCCCGCACAGGCAGACGGTGCGCCAGCACATCAGCCACAGCCTGCTCGGCCTGAACAGTCGGATGATATGCAAGCAGCACTGCTGTCATGTGGTGCGCCGAAGGAAGCGCATTAAGCGCGTAGGGATTGCCCATGACCACCAGCAGCACCCGCCGGTGACGCGAAAGCGTGTCCAGAAGCCGCACTATCTGGGGCAGCATACCGTAATTGTTCTTTTCAGGATACTGGGAAAGACAGGCAAGCGTCACAACAAGCAGTTCGGCGCTGTCGGCCTCGCGGAAGAAAGGACGGAGCAGATGGGTGTCAGCCGCCTGTTTCGGAGTAACGCGGAAGGTCTTTGTACCATAACGGTTACGGAAAAATGTGTCAAGCACCTGCTGGCCGGAGGCGTCAATCCGCAGATGCGCGACACGCTTCAGCCCCTCATGAAGGGGAACCGTATGGTGCCTGTTGCGCAGCAGTGTCAGCGATGATTCCGTCAGCCGGCGTGAAACAGCCTTCGCCTCCGGACTGTTGATGTCGCCCACAAGTCCGCGCGGCTCCACCCTGCCCGCGTATGGCAGAACATATTTCTCCTTAGCCTTCAGAATGTTCAGGCAGTGTTCATCAATCACCTCAACAGACAGCACGCCGGATTCCACCGCCTCCTTTATTTTCTGCAGCGCAAGCACCGGATCGGAGGGCAGCAGCAGCAGGTCGGCACCGGCCAGCAGCACCTGAACCTCCATCTCCCCTGCCGGATATAACGTGCTTATACCCTTCATCTCCAACGCATCAGTGCAAATCAGGCCGCGGAAACCGAGTTCGTCACGCAGCAGGTCACGCATTATTTTTGAAGAGACCGTGGCGATGCGTTCCGAATCTAAGGCAGGCACATGCAGGTGGCCGACCATCACGCCGTCCACACCGGCACGTATCAGCTCCCCGAAAGGTTGCAGCTCCATCTTATGCAGATGGCGCCGCGAATGGGTGATGGTGGGGGTCGCCGCATGTGAATCGGTCTCAGTGTCCCCATGACCCGGGAAATGCTTGGCGGTTGTCAGCAGCCCGTTCTCCTGCATGCCGCGCATGTACGCGATGCCGCAGCGTGAGACCCAATAGGGGTCGCTGCCGAACGAACGGCTGTTTATGACTGGGTTGCGCGGGTTGTTGTTGATGTCCACATCAGGGGCAAAATTGCAATGAACACCTATGCGGTGGCACTGCAGCGCCATCTGCCGTCCCATCTCATAAATCGCATCCGTGTCGCGGGAGGCCCCCAACGCCATCTGCCGCGGATAGAGCAGGATGCTGTCAAGGCGCATTCCCAAGCCCCACTCCCCGTCTATGGCCACCATGACCGGAATATGGCTGGCCGCCTGAAGACGGTTGGTGAGAATGGCCTGGCATACCGGATAGGCCTGAAAAAAACAGACCCCGCCCCACTGGTAACGCCCCATGCGGGCCACGGCCGTATCGTTATAGGCCCTGTTTTTGTTGGAATGGACGCGCACCATGATAAGCTGCGCAATTTTCTGCTCCAGTGTCAGTGTGTGCAGCACGGAATCGGCCCATCCCCCGCCCGTTTCAGGTGCAACGGACAGGGAGGGTGTGTGTGCCGCCGCCACCAACGGCAGCAGCAGAATGGCGGCAACAATACGAAGGTGTCCCATCGGCTACTCCTTGCAAACTTTGAAAACCCCAAGCAGACGGCTGCCGTCGTAAATGCCAAGGAAATATATGCCAGGAGCCACCATATCCATAGAAAGTTCGCTCTCCGCAGAGGTTACCGGAACCTGCAACAGCACACGTCCCGACACGTCAGCAAGACGCAGGGCGGTGGCCTGCAGCCCGGCCTTCTGCACGAAAAGCAGTTTTTCCTTCACCGGATTGGGATAAACGGCAAAGGATTCCTCAAAGGCGAATTTCTCCACCCCGTCATTGACGATTGTGGTCAAATGCAGTGTCACGGTGCTGTCGCAGCCGTAAATGTTATTCAGCTGCTGCTGGTAATCCTTGTCACCAAGCTCAGTGCCGGAAATGTCGAATCCGTTTTTCTCATATTTCGTACCTTTTTTGATGGTATCGTACAGCTCCGTCACCGATTTCGGATGGATGGTGAGCTGCAGGGTGCAGGTGCTGTCGCAACCGACGACGTTGGTTGTCACCAGCGTATCGGCAAGACTGCTTATGCCGACAGTCTTTTCCGCAGCAATGTCAAATCCATATTGCTTATAGGCATCCCCTTCACAAATGGTGTCATACAGCTGCGATGCACTCTCCTGATTCACGGTCAGCTTGAAGGTTGTCACACTGTCGCAGCCGTGCACGCTCCTGCGGACGAAACGGAACTCACCGCCGGACGTCCCCAGCTGGAAAACGGTGTCACGCCAGGTGAACGGAAGTTGGGACGCACAAATCACCGCACTGTCACGCAGGGCATATTCCGGCCAAACGTCAGCCACAACACTGCGCATCATATTGTAGACATTGTTCCCGCTTGCAATATCAGTTTCCACGAAATAGCGGTACTGGCTGTCGGGAAGAAGGACCGGAACGCGCAGAGTGTCCGACGAGGGAAGAATATTTCCGTTCGCATCATACCAGCGGCACTTCCCCTGTGAAGACTTTGCAGGCACCTCCAGCCGTTCAGACTGGCAGAGCGAATGGTCATGAGTGGCGGTCAGCGAGCCGTAGGCGTTAGTGAAGGCCACCTCGTAGGTATGCGGTGCGGAATTGATGAGATTCTTCTGCAATGAGTACTTCTTGCCTTCGGAGACATTGTCGCTCCACACATTGTCCAGACTGTAGCGCGCCATTTCCGACACTGTGAAGGTCTGCGATGTGGGGACAAGCGAACCGGAATTATAACCAAGATAGAGGTATGAGGCGGTCATCTCCACAGTTTTTCCGAAAATGTTGCCCGGATTGGGGAGCAGCACATTCCCCGATGCTATGATACGTGTGCTCTGCGCCTTGACAGCCGTGCCGGGATACTGGCGCACGTTCGCGTTCGCCGCCGAAATGAACAGTTCGTTGGAGACCTCCATATTCCCAACCATAAGTTCAGGATTGTCCTTGATGGACGAAGTGTAGCCGTGGACATCGCTGAAGGAGACCACCGTCCCCTTTGTCACATTCTTCACCTCCATGATAAACACAATAAGTTTGGACAAATCCCAGGTGCCGCCCCACGAAACCTTCTCAAACATTGAGAAAGGCAGGGTCACATAACCGTCCTTGTCCACAGCGGAGAAGGGAATGTCATAGACATAGTATTCAAAGCAGTATTCATGCCACTGCCCTTTCTTAAGGCAGTTGGAGAGCCCGATGTTGAAGCTTTGGGCTGAACCCTTCACATCCACCTTGAAGCGGATGCCGTCAGCCTTGCTCAAATCGACATAGAAGCTGTCAGGATAGGCACCGAGCGACAATTCGTCGGGAAGCAGCGTGCCGCCACGGTCCATATTCTTGAACCCCATCTTTTTCCCGTTCAGGAAATCGGTCTGGGCTGTCATGGAGAAGACGTGGTTCTTGTCGATCGTGAACAAAGTGTTGTTGGTGAAATCATAGGCACCGTCTCCGATGTCGGGCCCAACCTTGTCGGCATGGGCGAGCAGAGTGTCGATCTGCCACTGCTTCCAGTTTTTGAAGCCGTTCATCTCAATACGGTCATAGGCGTTTGTGACATTCGAGAGCACAACATGGTCGGCAGTGATTGCCGGATTGCCGGAAATATTGGCGCAGGCAAGCGCAATCTCCGACTGGCAGCCGCTTGCACACTTGATTGTGAGCGAGGCTCCCTTTTCAAATATTATGGTTCCCGTCCCATAATCGTTGGCACGCAGCGTAAGATACTGGTTCTTGGTAATTTTACTCCTGTCTATCACCACATTGCCGCTGATAAATATGGTGTCGAAACTCAACATCAGGTCGTTGGAGTTCGAATCCATCAGCGCGGAGATTACGGAGGGTGTCATCGTATATGTGGTCCCCCTTTTACCAAGTCCGGTGAACCATCCGCCTTTCGGTTCGGCAGACGCGTTTCCGGAAGCGGCAATTTTCAGATTTCCGGCAGGTGTGGAATACAGGTTGCCAGAAATAGGCAACATACAACAAATCAATGCGATTGGCAATAAAAACTTTTTCATGCGATATTTTTTTGGTTCAACATGCAAATATCTGAAAAAAAACGATACCATTCCCGCCTTGGCCGGAAAAAAAATGGCATCGTAAAAAAAAAGGTAAATTCATGCAATATGTGGGCGGAGCACAACGTTACAGAATATAGTTATTGGAGAAAACAATTGTCAATTATCAGATATAGTACTACCCATGAAATTGAAGTACACCTTCAAAGACAAGACTGCCATCGTCACCGGCGCATCATCCGGCATCGGAAAGGCGCTCGCATATTCACTGGCCGAAAAGGGCGCCAATGTGATGCTTGCCGCACGTAGGGAGGAACGGCTCCGGACGATCGTTGAAGAGATTGGACGCAAAGGTGGCAGCGCGGCATACTGCGTCACCGATGTCACTGATGAGACTGACTGCCAACGGATGGTGGAGGAGACTGTCCGGCGCTGGAAAACCGTCGACATACTGATATGCAATGCCGGAATTTCCATGCGGGCGAATTTCGACGATGTGCAGATTTCAGTGATACGCCGCCTTATGGACGTGAACTTTTTCGGCACAGTAAACTGCACAAAATATGCCCTGCCCTATCTGCAGAAATCGAAAGGGACTCTGGTCGGGGTATCCTCCACCGCGGGAATTCACGGCTTGCCGTGGCGCACCGGCTATTCAGCATCAAAATTCGCCATCACAGGCTTTTTGGAGACAATCAGGCTGGAGAATCTCAAAAAGGGGGTGCACGTGATGATCGCCTACCCAGGTTTCACCTCCTCAGAAATCCGTTACCACGCCCTTACCGCAGACGGCTCATCGCAAGGCAACACGCCGAGGAACGAAAGCGAAATGACCTCCAGCGAAGAGGCGGCGGCACGCATACTCAAGGGAATACGGCTGCGCACGCAATATCAGGTCACATTCACCGACCTTGTGGTCTATTTTGCCAAATTCCTGCACAAACGGCTGCTCAACCGTGTGGTTTATAACATGATGGCCAAAGAGCCGGACGCACCAACCAACGAACAGTAGGCAACATGGAAAACGAGAACTTTATAGACTATGTAAAAATATGGTTCCACTCCGGGCGCGGCGGCGACGGCTCCGCACATCTGGCCCGGACGGCTCAAACCCCGAAAGGCGGCCCTGACGGCGGCGACGGCGGGCGCGGAGGCCATATAATCCTGCGCGGAAATGCCCAGCTCTGGACACTTCTGCACCTCAAATACACAAAGCACCTGACCGCAGAGGACGGCGAGGCCGGCGGCAAGAACCAGCGCTTCGGCAAAAACGGCAGGGATGTGATTGTGGAGGTGCCGTTAGGCACAATCGTCCGCAATGAGGAGACAATGGAGAAGGAGGCGGAGATACTGGAAGACAAGCAGGAAATCATATATATGCGCGGCGGACGCGGAGGACTGGGGAACACCCATTTCAAGTCGTCCGTGCGGCAGACCCCGCGATTCGCACAAACCGGCGAAAGCGGCTCGGAGGGCTGGAAGATACTGGAACTGCAGGTGCTTGCCGATGTTGGTCTGGTCGGATTTCCAAACGCCGGAAAATCCACATTCATTTCGGTCGTCTCCAACGCGCGGCCCAAAATCGCCAACTATCCCTTCACCACGCTCAAGCCGAACCTCGGCATGGTGCCATACCGTGACAACTACTCCTTTGTGGTTGCGGACATTCCCGGAATAATTGAAGGCGCATCGGAAGGTAAAGGTTTAGGTTTGAGGTTCCTGCGCCACATCGAACGCAATTCCGTCCTGATGTTCATCGTTCCGGCAGACTCGGACGACATTATTAAAGAATACCGGATTCTGCTTAACGAACTGCGCCAGTACAATCCCGAACTGTTAGACAAGCAGCGGCTGCTGGCCGTCTCGAAATGCGACCTTGTTCCGCCCGACGAACTGGACAAACTGAAAAAAAGCCTGCACGCCGACATCCCCCTGCTCTTCATGTCAGCACATGCGCAATTCGGAATAATGGAGGTGAAGGACGAGCTGTGGAGGCTGCTGCATGAGGAATAATACCAGACCGATGCGGGACCTACCGACTACGTGCTGTTTGTAAATCGCCAGCCAGTGGGCGGTGCCTGAGCCTGTCGAAGGCACCGGCAATATAAGCTGTTTGGCTTATAAATTTGTTTTATAAGTTGTTTGGCTTATAAATTTGTTTTTCGGTGATATCTGTCTCAGTTTATGTTTATAGAAAAATCAGCCGATAATATGCATTTATCGGTTATTTAGCCGATAAATTTTTAAAAATCATGTAAATAATGTGAATTGAAAAAAACGCAAGCCTTATAACACAAAATTTTAAATATGAGCTATATAGTACATGGACTTAAATAATGTTTTGTTTGGTGCATAAATTTTGTATATTTGCTGAAAAGGAATGGACAACAATAAATATAAAGGTATATATCGTTCGGAATCAACAAGATTGCAAAAATGGGATTATGGTTGGAATGCAATCTATTTCGTAACCATCTGCACAAAAGACAGACAACATTATTTCGGTGAAATCACAGATGGGAAAATGCATTTATCGCCCGTCGGTGCCATTGCCGACGTTTTATGGCACGAATTAACAAACCATTTCGACAACATTGAATTGGATGCGTTTGTGGTAATGCCCAACCATATACATGGTATTATCGCAATCAATAATGTGGACAACGGGAACAACGTGGGTAATCGGACGACAACCGTCGGGTCAACCGTCGGGTCAACCGTCGGGTCAACCGTCGGGGCAACCGTCGGGTCAACCGTCGGGTCAACCATCGGGTCAACCGTCGGGTCAACCGTCGGGTCAACCGTCGGGTCAACCGTCGGGTCAACCGTAGAGACAACGCATGCGTTGTCTCTACCGTCGCCATCACCATCACCGTCGCCATCACAACCACCCAAAACCATCGGGCAACAACGATTTCAACATCAGGGGTCGAAAACATTATCATCCATTGTCGGTTCATACAAATCCGTGGTTTCACGGCATGCGCACCGATTGGGATACGATTTTTCATGGCAATCCCGTTTCTATGATATTATTGTCCGTAATAATTATGCATTGACAAAAATACAATCCTATATATATGATAATCCAATAAATTGGAAAGAGGATAATTTTTTCAATCAATGACCGAATCAACCATCATATCGAAAATTTGGAATATGGCCAACGTCCTTCGCAACGATAGCGGTTTGAAATGAGCGGGAAATAAGTGATTATAGCCAAGCCCCTACAAAAAAAACAGGAACCTAACGGTTCCTGTTTTTTTGCTCCCCCTGCTGGACTTGAACCAGCGACCCTCTGATTAACAGTCAGATGCTCTAACCAACTGAGCTAAGGAGGAATGCATAAGCATACCGCTTTCGTGCTGCAAAAGTACTACATTTCCGGACATGGAAACCTGTTTTCATGGATTTTTTTCCATGCCTAAAAAGAATT
>CACYHG010000039.1 GCA_902774175.1 uncultured Bacteroidota bacterium | reverse complement strand
CACCGGTGTATATCATCAATATGCTGCGCATGATTGACAGTTAATAGTTGATAGTTAATAGTTAATAGTTAGTAGCGGTTGACGGCGTCAATGAGGTGGCTGGTGATGTGTGCGATCTGTTCGTCGTCCAGTTCGGTGTGCATCGGCAGGGAGATGCAGTGGCGGCAGAGCGATTCGCTCACAGGGAAGTCCCCCTTGTGGTAGCGAGGATCTTGATATGCTTTCTGCTCGTGCAGCGGAACCGGATAGTAGATCATTACAGGTACGCCATGTTCCTGCATGTGGGCGATCACCTTTTCGCGGTCCGCGTTTTTCAGCAGCAGGGTGTACTGGTGGAACACATGGGTGGTGAAGGGGGCGATGGCCGGTGTGACCAGCCCGTCGCAGGTGCGCAGCTTTTCAGTATATGCGGCCGCAGCCTGCTGCCGGGCGGCTATGTATTCGTCAAGGTGGCGCAGCTTGACATCAAGAATTGCGGCCTGGATGCTGTCCAGACGTGAGTTTACGCCGACCATGTCATGATAGTAGCGCACGAACATCCCATGGTTGACAATGCCGCGGGCCTTGCGTGCCAGTTCGTCGTCATTGGTGAAGAGAGCACCGCCGTCGCCATAGCAGCCCAGGTTCTTGGAGGGGAAGAATGAGGTGCAGCCGAAGTCTCCCATTGTGCCGGCCTTTGCGGTGCGCCCGTCCGAAAAGCGGAATGTCGCGCCGATAGACTGGCAGGCATCCTCAACAATGTGCAGATTGTGCCTTTTGGCAATTTCCGTCAGCCGTTCCATGTCGGCGCACTGGCCGAACAGATGTACGGGAATGACCGCCTTGGTGCGCGGGGTGATGGCCTTTTCCACCGCCTCCATGTCCATATTGAATGTGTCCGGACGGACGTCCACCAGCACGGGGGTCAGGCCGAGGACGGCGATCACCTCTGCAGATGCGATGAATGTGAAGGTGGAGGTGATGACCTCGTCGCCACGCTGCAGTCCGAGCGCCATCAGGGCGACCATCAGGGCGTCGGTGCCGTTGCCGCATGGAATCACATGCCTGACATTCAGGTATGATTCAAGGTTGCTCTGGAATTGCTTTACAGCCGGCCCGTTTATAAAAGCGGTGCTGTCCAGCACTTTCTGTATTTCCTCATCGATTTCCTGTTTGATTTTATGGTATTGCTGTTGCAAATCCACCATTCGAATGTCTCTCATATTGTTTTCTGTCTGTTTGTTAAAAAATCAATTCTTCAAATTCGAAACCATCCGTCTCAAAAACGGAGGGCGGCAATGTGTCCTCCTCCTGCCGCCGCGCTTCCGCCTTGGCGGCCTCTATTGCCGAAAGCCGGTTGGTGACCCTTGCCAATAGGGTGTCGGCCAGCTCGCTGTGCTCCATGTAATAACGGAAATTGTCCTCCCATATTGCAGTGGTGATGTTGTATTTTTTCATCAGACTGTCCCATTGCTGCCGGACGTATGCCTCTGTGTTCTCCATGCGCGCACGTTCGCAAATTTGCTGTGTGGCCTCCAACTGGTACAGGTCGGTCATCAGTTGCTGCATTGTGGACATCTTAATGAAGGGATCCGGCCTCTCCGGACGGTCAGGAGTGCTGCATCCTGTTGCAAGCAGCAGCAGGAAAACAATTAGGCCATGTAGTTTAAAAAGTGGTTTCATCGTTCAAAATGCAATGGCTGACCTTCCGCCTTTTTGGCGAATTTTCCTTTGTGATACACACGTTTCCCGTTGACAAATGTGGAACGGATGCGGTAGTGCAGGCTCTTTCCCTCCAATGGCGACCATCCGCAACGGTATGGCAGATTGTCCCGTGTGACGGTTTCGGGTTCCACCTCTTCCACTATTACAAGGTCCGCGTCGTAACCTTCGCGTATAAAACCTTTGTTGCTGATTCTGAAAAGTTTTGCGGGATTATGGCTTAGCAGTTCCGGCACCTGGGCCAGTTTTAGCCTGTTTTCCCATACCAGCTCCAGCAGCAGAGGAAGTGTGTGCGCCACCATCGGCATGCCTGATGGTGACTGCAGGTATGGCTTGTCCTTCTCCTCCCATGTGTGCGGCGCATGGTCTGAACCTGCGCAGCGGATGCGTCCCTGCTGCAGCGCGTTGAGCAGTGCCTCCCTGTCTCTTCTGCCTTTGATGGCAGGGTTGCATTTCATGCGGCAGCCGAGCCTGTCATAATCCTCATCGCAGAAAAACAGATAGGAGGGGCAGACCTCCATGGTGATTTCAGGGTGTGTGTCCGTGAGCAGCTCCAGCTCCTGTGCGGTGCTGACATGCAGGATGTGCAGCGGCGCATTGTATTTGTTTGCAGCATCCACGGCTTTCTTTGTGGAAAGCAGGCAGGCTTCAGCGGAACGTATTTGCGGATGCATGCGGAAAGGGACATTCTCCCCATATTGTTCCTTGGCGGCAGCCAGATTGTTCCGTATGATTCCCTCATCCTCGCAATGGGCGGCAAAGGGCAGGCCCTGCCATTTGAAAAGGCGTTCCAGCACGGTGTCGTCCGAGAGCAGCATGTTGCCGGTGGAGGAACCCAAAAAAAGCTTGATGCCGGCCACGCGGTTCGGGTCGGCATTCCTGATTCCCTCAAAATTTCCGTTGGTCGCGCCAAGATAGAAGGCGTAGTTTGTGAACATCCGTCCTTCTGCGGAGGCCTGTTTCTCCTCCCAGAGCGCATTGGTTGTAGTTTGCGGGACAGTGTTCGGCATGTCCATTACCGTGCAGATTCCGCCGGCAACCGCCGCACGGCTTTCGCTCACGAAATCACCCTTATGTGTCAGGCCTGGGTCGCGGAAGTGCACATGTTCGTCAATGCCGCCTGGCAAAAGTATGCAGCCTGTCGCATCCACATATTCTGTTCGCGGATCCATCACAACATCCTCGGTCAGGCTGTTCCTGCCCATGATTCGGGCGATTTTCCCGTTTTGGATCAGGATGTCGCCGGCGAATATCTTCCCCTCATTTACAATTCGGGCATTGTGGATGTAAAAATGGTTGCTGCCGTCCATGGGACCCCGACTGTTTAGTAGGGTGTTGGACGTGCCTTGGGAGTTGTTTCGCCTCCTTTAGGTGTGGCCTTCATCATGTTGTCCTCCTTTTCAGGCAGTGTCTCCGCCGGGCGTACAAGCACATTGCCTTTGATTGAAAGCCGGACTGTACCGTTGGCCGCATTTGATTCCACGGTGACGGTCTTGTTGATGGAGCCTAATCTCGAAGTGTTGTATTTCACCTTGATGACACTGGATTTTCCAGGCATGGTCGGCTCTTTCGGCCAGCTGGGGACGGTGCATCCGCAGGATGAGTAGACGTTGGTCAGCACCAAAGGCACTTTACCGGTGTTGGTGAATGTGAACTCGCACTCGCCATTGTCATTCTGGTAGATTGTGCCGTAGTTGTGCACTGTTTTGTCGAATGAGATGCGTGCGCTGTCCTGCGCTTGCAGCGTGTTTTGGAAAACCAGAAGGGCGCAAATGCACACCGATGATTTTAATAGGCTGAACAAATGTTTCATTTTGAATGAATTTTATTGTTAATTCCCTTTTTTAAGCATAAGTGCAAATATCCACAAAAATGGAATACCAACGGCACTTTCTAATCATTTTTGCTGACAATCCCTTGGATTTTGATGATTTCCTTTTTGTTGTCGGCATTTGAATAGATGGTTATGGTCTTGCTGAAGAAGCCCTCCTCGTCCGCATCGTACGAAATTGTAAGCTTGCCGGATTTGCCGGGCATGAACGGCTGTTGCGGAAACTCTATGCCGGTGCAGCCGCAGTTGGTGTAGGTGTCGGTGATGATGAGCGGTTTGCTGCCTGTGTTGGTGAAAGTCAGCTCAACCACTTTCTTCTGTCCGATCGGGATGGTGCCGAAATCAATGCTGTTCTTTGCAAGCTGGAGGTGGGATTTGGACGGTTGTGGCGTCTCCTTCTTCTCTGTGGCCTGCTGTTTGGCATTGGCAGCAGGCTGGTTGCCGCCGTTGCTTTGTGCAAAGGCATTGCTGAAAACCAGGCTGGAAGCGATACAAAAAACCAATAACAAGTGTCTGTTCATGATGCTATTTTTTTGTGATGTGTTATTCCTATGCAAAAATGTTGCCAAACATGGCGGATTATTTCACAAGAAACGTCCATGCGCTCCATGACGCGGATGTTTATGCTTCGGAATCCGCTTCCGGATAGGCGTAAGGGTCGGCGATGTACTTGTATGGGTAGATCTCCGCATAAAGCCTGCATACCTCCTGCAGGATCACATTCCTCAGCTCATCAATGTTGTCCTGCCTCTTTGCCGAGATGAAGACGGCCGGTGTCTTTGTTCTGGACATCCATGTGCGTTTCAGTTCGGCCAGTGAGAGGTTCTCCTTGGTGGCCGGAGTCAGGTCGTCTTCCGCTTTCGGGACCCAGTGATAATTGTCGATTTTATTGAAAACCAATATTGTCGGCTTGTTTGCCGAGTCCAGTTCGGCCAGGGTCTGCTCCACCACTTTGATTTGCGACTCGAAGTCGGGATGGCTGATGTCCACCACATGGAGCAGAAGGTTGGTCTCCCGCACCTCGTCAAGTGTGGATTTGAAGGATTCGACCAGATGATGCGGCAGTTTCCTGATAAAGCCGACCGTATCGGAAAGCAGGAATGGGATGTTCCGGAACACCACTTTCCGCACTGTGGTGTCGAGCGTGGCAAAGAGCTTGTTCTCCGCAAACACCTCGGAGCGGCTCAGCAGGTTCATGAGGGTTGATTTGCCGACGTTGGTGTAGCCTACCAGGGCCACCCTGACAAACTGCCCGCGGTTCTGGCGCTGAGTCTGCTTTTGGGTGTCGATCTTTGCCAGTTTCTCCTTCAGCAGGCTTATGCGGTCGCGGATGAGCCGCCGGTCGGTCTCAATCTCCTTTTCACCGGGGCCTCGCATCCCGATGCCGCCACGCTGCTTTTCAAGGTGTGTCCACATCCTTGTCAGGCGGGGCAGCAGATATTCGTATTGGGCCAGTTCAACCTGGATTTTGGCGTGGGCTGTCTGTGCGCGGGTTGAGAATATGTCAAGGATGAGCCTTGTGCGGTCAATCACCTTGCAGCCGGTCAGCACCGCCTCTATGTTCCTGATTTGGCCTGTGCTGAGTTCGTCATCAAAAACCACTGTGTGCACCTGACCGTTCTCCTCAAGAAAAACGCGGACCTCCTGCAGTTTTCCGCTGCCAAGGTAGGTGCGGTTGTCAGGATGGTCCAGATTCTGGGTGAATCGTCTGACGACGCGGCCACCGGCTGTCTGGACCAGAAAATCGAGTTCGTCCAGATATTCGCGGGTGCGTGCCGCATCCTGTATGCCGGTTGCCACTCCAATTATGACGGTCGGCTCCTCTGAAGGGATTTGGGCTCTGTCCATATTTGATGTTTATCTGGCTTACAACGCCATTTTCCGCCCCATATTGCGGAATCCGCAATTTTTTTTTACTTATGGCCTGCCTAATTGCAATATTCCCGATATTCCCCCGTTACATACTATTCGGATTCGAATGCAAGATTCCTAATATTAATATATAATATGTCATCATCTCTTACCGTCATCGGTTGCGGATCGGCAACGCCGGTCGGGCACAGGCTCTCAAGCGCCTTTGCATTCCGGCACCAGCATCGCGTTTTTCTTGTCGATTGTGGCGAGGGGACCCAAATGTTCCTTAAGGACAACCATATCCATATGCAGCGCATCAGCCATGTTCTGGTCAGTCATCTGCATGGGGACCACTTTTTCGGGCTGGTAGGCCTGATCTCCTCCATGCATCTGTTTGGCCGCGACTACCCGCTTACTGTTATCGGGCCGCCGGAGTTGGAGCACATCATCCGCTGCCAGCTGGAGGCCGGCGATACGGAACTGTCCTATCCGCTACAGTTCGTCCACACATGTTCTGACGGCCTTAACCTCTTGTGGGAGGACCGCGACCTGCAGCTTTATTCTTTTCCTCTGAACCACAGCGTTCCCACCACCGGTTTCCTGTTCAGGGAAAAGGAAAAGCCCCCTTTCATGAGGCCTCCGAAATCGTTCGCATATTGTTCGGACACGGTGTATGACGAATCGTTGGTTCCTTATATTCAAGGAGTTGATTTGCTCTATCATGAATCCACCTTTTTGGAGAGCGAGAGCCAGCTTGCGCAGGACCGTCTGCATTCCACAGCCGGGCAGGCTGCCATGATAGCACGGATGGCAATGGTAAAAAAACTGCTGATCGGACATTATTCGGCGCGGTACAGCGACCTCCAGCTCTTCAAAAGGGAGGCGGAAAAAATTTTCCCTGAAGTGATGTTGGCCTCGGAGGGCTTGATAGTGAATCTGTAAGCGAAATCGGACCGGCGATGCTCTTTTTTTTTGAGGAAAATGCTTTTTTTTGTGCGGGAGATTGGAAAAATGGCTATCTTTGCATATCCGAATCAAAGCGTAAAAGGAAAAGTATAAAATGCAAGAACTCAAGGATTTAACGGAAGATATCCTCAAAAAAAGTTCCCAATTGGCACAGCGGTACGTGGATTCGGTGCAGGAAAATTTCAGTTTGAAAAGTAAAAATAAGGAATTACGTCATAAAGTAGAAATATTAGAGGAAAAAGTAAGGAAACAGTCGGAGGAGATAGTCAGGCTTCAGTTGGCGACGGTATGGGAAGAAGGGGAGAAGAAGACCGGCATGAAGTTAAAGCTGAACGAGCTTGTGCGGGAAATTGACCGTTGTCTCCGTCTGTTGGAAGAATAAAGCCGAAGAATCATGCAGAACGAAACAAAATCCATCACGTTAAATATCGGGCAGAAATCATTCAAGTTGTTGGCCAACGCCTCACAGGAGGAGTATTACCGTAAGGCGGAGAACAGAATCAACAGCTACATGAGGCAGCTGTCGGAAAAGAAACGTATTGCCGACCGTATGGATTTGATGGGGTATGCGCTGATTTATTTTGCAATCAAGGAAGTTTATCTGGTGGAAAGGCAGCAGTATGTCGACACCAAGCTGAAAGATAATTTAAAAGCTTTACAGGAAGTGCTCCGCAAAACCTTGGAGGGTATGGAGAACGACCGTTAGCACGCTCATTGACAGGAGAAGTTCAGATTCACATTTATCCCGCACAGAATCAAATTCGTTTGTTAAACTCAACAGTAACAAATCAGTTGGGTGTCTCTACGTTGGGAAAGGGGGCCGGAATTCATTTTGAATAGGCTTTAGGCCGACCGGAAGCTTGAAAAACGAGGGCATCCATAATCGTATAATTAGGAGTTTAAGAAGCCTAATTGTGGTTTTGGCGGGATTTTTTTTTGTAAAATTTTAAAAGATATATATATGAGTACAGTTATTGTCATTGTAACAGGAGTGGTCGGAATAGGTATCGGTGTGTTGGGCACCTATGTCCTGTTCCGGAAAAACATTGTCGGAAAGAGTCAGCAGCTGCTGAAGGATGCCGCTGAGGAGGCGGAGCTTATCAAGAAGGAGAAAATGCTTCAGGCCAAGGAGAAATTCCTGCAGATGAAGTCCGAACATGAAAAGGCGGTAAACGAGAAGAACAAGGCTATAGCCGCTGCGGAGAACCGCATCAAGCAGAAGGAGCAGACAATCGGACAGCGTCAGGAGGCGTTGCAGCGCAAGCAGACCGAACTTCAGCAGCAGCAGCAGCAGGTGAGCCAGCAGCTTGACATATTCCGCCGCAAACAGGAGGAGGTTGAGAAAATCCAAAAACAGCAGTTGGACAAACTGGAGGCCATTTCGGGCTATTCCCGCGAGGAGGCGAAAAAGGAGATGGTTGAACTGCTGAAGGATGAGGCACGTTCCGATGCCGCCAACATGGTTAGGGACATAATGGACGAAGCCCGTTCCTCCGCCAATATGGAGGCCAAGAAAATCCTTATCAAGACCATCCAGCGCACAGCGGTGGAGAATACGCATGAGAATTCTGTTTCTGTCTTCAATATTGAAAATGAAGAGGTAAAGGGACGTATCATCGGACGTGAAGGTCGTAACATCCGGGCCTTGGAGTCCCTGACAGGTGTGGATATCGTCATAGACGATTCCCCTGACGCAATCATCCTTTCCAGTTTTGACCCTGTGCGTCGTGAAATCGCCCGTCTTTCCCTGAACAAACTGGTGACCGACGGACGTATCCACCCGGCCAGAATCGAGGAGGTTGTCGCCAAGACAAAACGGCAGATCGAACAGGAGATTGCCGAGGTGGGCAAGCGCACCACCATCGATTTGGGCATTCACGGACTGCATCATGAACTAATCCGGATGATAGGAAAGATGCGCTACCGTTCGTCATACGGCCAGAATCTTCTGCAGCATTCAAAGGAGGTTGCCAACCTCTGCGCCACCATGGCTGCCGAACTGGGCTTGAACGCCAAGCTTGCCAAGCGTGCCGGTCTGCTTCACGATATCGGAAAGGTGCCGGACAACGAGCCGGATGTGCCGCATGCGCAGTTGGGTGCAAACCTTGCTGAGAAGTTCAAGGAAAAACCGGAGGTGGTCAATGCCATCGCCGCCCACCACGATGAGGCGGAGATGGAGACTCTGATCGCTCCGATTGTCCAGATTTGCGACGCCATTTCCGGTGCCCGTCCGGGTGCCCGCCGAGAGATTGTGGAGGCCTACACCAAGCGGTTGAAGGATCTGGAGGAAATAGCCCTTTCCTATCCCGGCGTGGTGAAGACCTATGCCATTCAGGCCGGCCGTGAACTGCGTGTCATCGTTGGTGCCGACAAGCTGAACGATGAGCAGACCGCCCAGCTTTCGCTGGATTTGTCCAAGAAAATCCAGAACGAGATGACCTATCCCGGACAAATCAAGATTACAGTTGTGCGCGAGACCCGGGCCATCAACTACGCGAAATAGACGGCAGTGGCTCCGATCATTCTGGTCTGTTTTCTGTTCTATACAGCGTTGCTGTTTGTCATCATGCACTTTACGGCGCGTAAGGGTGACAACAGCACCTATTATTCCGGCAACCATAAATCCCCGTGGTTTGTGGTTGCCTATGGTATGATAGGGGCCTCGCTTTCCGGCGTGACTTTCATGTCCGTGCCTGGAGGCGTCTATACGGGCCAGTTCACCTATCTGCCGCTGGTCTTCGGGTATGTGGTCGGCTACGCGGTGATTGCCTTTGTGCTGCTGCCGCTGTACTACCGGCTCAACCTGACCTCCATCTACACATATCTGGGTTTGCGCTACGGCCCATCCTCACAAAAGACCGGCAGCCTCTTTTTTATCCTGTCACGGTTGATGGGTTCCGCCATCCGGATGTATCTGGTGGTTTTTGTGCTTTATGAGTACATTTTTAAGGACTGGGGGCTTCCGTTTTGGGTTCCGGCTGTGGTTTTCATCCTGATTATTCTGGCATACACCTTCAAGGGTGGAGTCAAGACGGTGGTGTGGACCGACACGCTTCAGACGACCTTCCTGCTGCTGGCTGCCGCTGTTACCGTTGTCTGCATTCTCAGACGGTTGGACATCTCCTTTTTCGCGCTTATGCGTGAGGCTGCCGACCAGGGTTATACACGTGTCTTTGAAACCGACTGGACCGCCTCCAAATTTTATGTGAAGCAGCTGCTGAGCGGGGCTTTCATCACCATCGCAATGACGGGGCTGGATCAGGATATGATGCAGAAGAATCTCAGTTGCAGAAGTTTGAAGGATGCCCGGAAAAATATTCTGACCTCTTCCGGCCTTTTTGTGGTTGTGAACATCCTTTTCCTCTGTCTGGGTGCGGCTCTGGTCGCATACGCGCAGCGGACGGGATTTGCCTTGCCTGTCAATGGTGACGGCGTTGTTGTCAATGACAAGATATTCCCTTCTGTCGCCTTTTCGCTAAGCAAATTCACCACTGTGGTGTTTGTTATCGGCCTGGTGGCTGCGGGGTATTCCTCCGCCGACGGAACCCTGACGGCACTGACCACGACAGTCTGTTTCGACTTTCTGCATTTTGACTCTTCCAACCGCACGGAGGAGGAGAAAAAACGGCTGCGCTATCTTATCCATATCGGTTTTGCGCTGATGTATCTGATCATCATCGTTGTGTTCAAGCCATTCCATAGGGAGTCGTTGATTGACACAATCTTTGCGGTGGCCGGATACACCTACGGACCGTTGCTGGGACTCTTCGCATTCGGGCTGTTCACACGCCGGAAGGTGCGCAGGGATTCCTGGGTGCCGCTGATGGCACTGGTTCCGCCGGTACTGTGCTTTTTCCTGGACCGCTATTCGCAGGTTCTGTTCCACGGTTACCGGTTCGGATTTGAGCTGCTGTTGCTCAATGGATTGCTGATGTTCCTGTTCTTGTGGGTTTTCAGTAGAAAGGGCGATGCCTCCGCACAGGTCTGACCGGGATTGGCGTGTTTTGCTGCTTGCTGCCTTCCTTACCATTTTTGGGAGCGGCCTGGCTGCCCAGACTGGGGTAAGGGACAGTGCGCGCATGCAGTTGTCGCAGCTGTTCCAGACGCTTGTGAACGAAAAGCATTTCAATGGGGTTATGTTTGTCGCTGACGACAGCGGCGTTGTCTTTCAGAAGGTAAGCGGATATGCACGTCTTGGAAGCAGGAAGAAACTGCACGCCTCCTCGCAGTTTGAGGTGGCATCATTATCCAAGCAGTTCACTGCCATTTCCATTCTGATGCTGCATGAGGCCGGTCTGCTCTCTTTGGAGGATTCTTTGGAGCGCTTCTTCCCCTTTTTCCCATACCATGGCATTACCATCCGCCAGTTGCTTTGCCACCGTTCGGGGCTCCCCGATTATCTGGAGTTCGCGCTCCAGTACTGCAATGATCTGGAGCCGATGTCCAATGAGGGTCTGCTCCAGATGATGACCATTGAGCGTCCCGAACCGGAATCCAGTCCCGACACCCGTTTCAGCTACAGCAACACGGGCTATGCTGTGCTGGCATCTGTGGTGGAAAAGGTGAGCGGTATGACGTTCGAGGATTTTGTGCTGAGGAATATTTTCGAGCCGTTGGAGATGAATCACAGCAGGTTCTATACTGAAGATTGTCTGGTCCCATCCGTGTACACAATCGGGCACCGCCGCAACAAAAGCGTATACGAACGGGATGCCCTCTCAGGTGTGGTGGGGGACAAGGGAATCCAGACCACGGCGGAGGATTTGTACCGTTGGTTCTTCCATATCCGTACGCTGGTCTCCGACTCCTCGCTGGCCATGGCCTGGACACCGCAGAACTGCGACATGGACGAGTGCTCCAATTACGGCTTCGGCTGGCGGCTCACCTGCGACGCGCAGGGCAACAGGCTGGTGTATCACGGCGGATTGTGGAACGGCAACCATTGCCTTATGGTCTACCGCCCCATAGACAATACATTCCTGCTCTTTTTGAGCAACTGGTGCAACGGCGCGTTCCAGCACCGGAGCGATTCGGTTCTGGAGATTATGAAATGCATGCATTCTTCCGCGGATTCTGCAAAAAATAGTCCATCTGACCGGCCCGATTCTGACAAGTGAAAATATAAATGCTTTTACATTAGTTGGTTAAGAAGGAAAAAAATCTATAAAAAAACGCCCGAACCTATTTAAATAAGTTGTACTTTTGCAGTCTCAAAAATCACGGGATGTGGCGCAGTTTGGTTAGCGCGCTTCGTTCGGGACGAAGAGGTCGCAAGTTCAAATCTTGTCATCCCGACCAGATGTCGGTTCCGTAGCTCAACTGGATAGAGCAATTGCCTTCTAAGCAATAGGTTATGCGTTCGAGTCGCATCGGAATCACCAAACCTTTCAGATGGAGGGGTTTGTGAATGCGAAAAAATGAATCAACGGGATATGCAATTGTTAAGCACCATGGCTTTGACCATGGTCTCTTCGCTGAACAAGGTGGCGTTGCAGAGGCTTGTGGCTGCATACGGCTCCGCCCAGGCGGTGTTTGATGCGGCTGGGGATCCGGATGCGGAGCCTCAGATGGACCCTGCCCTGGCAAAGCAGCTGGCAACATCGCGGGCAACTTTGTTCCAGCGTGCGGAGCAGGAACTTGAATACATCTGTCGTGAGGCTGTAAGGACCTATTGCTGGGGCGACGCGGACTATCCGCAGCGTCTCGCGCAGTGCGCCGATGCGCCGCTGATACTGTTCGGCAGGGGCAAGCTGCCTGTAAACCGGCCCCGACAGCTGGCTGTTGTAGGCACACGTCATCCGACGGAATACGGACGCCAGCTGGCACAGCGGACGGTGGAGCTTCTGGCTGTGTACCGTCCGGTTGTGGTGAGCGGTCTGGCCAGCGGGGTGGACGGTGTGGCGCATGAGACCGCGTTGAAGTCAGGTCTGCCTACCATCGGTGTTTTGGGGCACGGTCTGAAAAGCCTTATCCCTGCCGAGCATCGCATGCTGTTGGAGCGGATGCTGGAAAGGGGAGGGGTGGTGACGAAATATCTGTCGGATGTCCCTCCGCTGCCGCAGCATTTCCCACCGCGCAACCGCATAATTGCTGGCATGTCGGATGCTGTTGTCGTAGTGGAGGCGAAACGGCGGAGCGGTGCACTGATAACCGCCAATCTCGGCTTCTCCTACAACAGGGAGGTCTTTGCATATCCCGGACGGCTTACCGACGGCAATTCGGAAGGTTGCAACAATCTGATACGCCGCAACAAGGCGGCATTGCTCATGCAGCCTTCAGATGTTGCGGACTCTTTGGGCTGGCGAGAACCGTCCGGTGAGAAGCCGGCTGCCGCCGCACTTACGCTCCCTTTCGATTTGACCGAACAGGAAAGGAAAGTGTATGAGGCTATTGTCTCAAATGATGCGCCCGATGCCGACACCCTGATGCTGCTGACCGGATTAAGTGTGCCGGAACTGAGCGCAGTGCTTCTTGCCTTGGAGTGCAAAAGTGTGGTGCAATGCGTGGCCGGACAGCGCTACCGGCAGGTTTAAAGTGTTTTTCCTGCCAAAAAAAGCAGCCGGTGTTTCCGGAACGGACCTTCCGCTCTTTGAAAAGTACTGCGAAAATATATATAAAACGTTTATTTCATGTGTTTTATAATTAACAATCCTATGTTAAGTTTTTTTTGTCAGAAATTGTTGCAGATAATGTAAAAAGTGCTACTTTTGCATCTTGAAACGGTACCGTGGCCGAGTGGCTTAGGCACTGGTCTGCAAAACCAGGTACAGCGGTTCGACTCCGCTCGGTACCTCTACCGAGGGAGGTGACGCAAGGTCGTCTCCCTCTTTAAGTAAATTAGGAATATGCATCATAAAGCGAAACGGAGCCTTTGCTGTCTCATGGTGTTTATGCTTGGAACCTTTTCCGGCGTAAAGGGGCAGGTGTCGCTTTTCCCGGATGAAAAGGTGAGCTCCCTTGTGGAGCGCCAGCAGGCCTTGCTGCCTGCATTCAGCGGCAAATCAATGGGATATAGGGTGCAGCTGTTCTTCTCATCGGGGAGCAACTCGCGCGAACAGGCCAACAGGGTGCGTAACGAGTTCGTTTCCAAGTATCCTAAAATGAGCGTCTATGTTGTGTTCAAGGAGCCGAATTTCCAGGTGCTTGCGGGTGATTTCCGCACTCGTGCCGAGGCGGTGGGCTTTTTGCGCGAGATAGAGGGCCTCTTTCCGCAAAGCTTTGTCGTGAAGGATGAGATAGCCTATGTCAAACATGAAATAAAAAAAGAGTAATCCATAATTAATTTTTCAAAAACTCATGAAGACACTCAAGTACATGTCGATTTTTTTGTTGGGGAGTTGCATTCTCGTTTCATGCTGCGGACTCAACAAAATGGTGAAAAAACAGGATTTGGTTTCCTATTCGGTGAATCCGGATCCGGTGGAGGTTTATGCCGGAAAGATGCCTGTTGAAATCAAGGGGACTTTCCCTCCGAAGTATTTCAAAAAGAAGGCTGTCATGACCTTCACCCCGACCGTCCAGACTGAGGGCGGACAAACTGTCGCTCTCGCCCCCATCACACTGAAGGGTGAAAAGGCTGAAGGCGACGGCAAAGTTATCAGTTATAAGAACGGTGGCACTTTCACGGTCAATCAGGAAATCCAGTTCCAACCCGGCTATGAGACCAGCACGATGGTCGGCAAGCCCTCCGTGCAACTTAAGGCCAAACAGGCCGACCTGAATGAGGTTCCGTTGAGCAACGGTGTGGTCACCACTGCCGACAGGGTTTCATGCAACCCAAGCCTGCAGGAGAGCGGTGCCGACAAGAGCGGCAAGACCGACCTGCTGATGTCCGACCATAACTACAAAGGTCCGAAGAACGTTGAGAAAACTGCTGCGATCTATTTCGAGCTGAACCAGGACAACCTTAATTGGAACCTTGCAAAGAACAAGGAAGCCGCCAGCAAGGAGGCTTTGAAGGCCATCATGCCCTTCATCTCCCAGTACAAGACGGTGAAGGAGGTTGAGATTGTCGGATGGGCCTCTCCCGAAGGTGAGCTCAAGCGCAATTCCGAACTGGCATCCAACCGTTCCAAGGTTGCTGAAAAATGGTTCAAGGGCGAATATGACAAGTATATCAAGGCAAAAGCCAAAAAGGAGAAGGTGAAGGTTTCCGCACTGAAGCAGGATTTCAAAATCACCACGAAGGATAACGGTGAGGACTGGGACGGTTTTGTTTCCGCCATCTCCGCCTCCAACATCAAGGACAAGGGTCAGATCATCAATGTGATCAAGTCGCAGTCAAATCCGGACCAGCGCGAGCAGCAGATCCGCAACATGATTGCCATGTATGACGAGATTGACAACAACATCCTGCCGGGACTCCGCCGCGCCTATATGAAGGTCGTCTGTGCCGAAGAGGCCATGACGGACGCCCAGATCGCCGACTATGCCGCCAACAAGCCCGACACTCTGAATGCCGACGAGCTGCTATATGGTGCGACTCTGGTTAAGGATCTGAAGGCCAAGAGCGCCATCTATGAAAGCGCCATCCGTCTGTTCCCCGATGATTTCCGCGGCTACAACAACCTCGGTTGCGTGAAGATGGCCCTGGCCCAGAAGGATGAGGCCAACAAACTGTTCAAAAAGGCCAACGAGCTTGCCTCCAATGAGGGTAAGGTTCTGAACAACCTTGGTGTCGTCGCCCTGATGAACGAGGATTACAAGGCCGCCGCCGACTATTTCGAGCAGGCTGCCAAGAACGGCGTGGACGCCAACTACAACCTTGGTATCATCAGCATGAAGGCCGGTGACTATAAAAAGGCTTCCGAGCTCATGAAGAGCGTGAAGTGCGACTACAATGTGGCACTGAACTATGTGGCCACCAAGAATTACGCTGCAGCGAAGAGCGCACTGGACTGCATCGAGCACAAAACGGCTGAGGACTACTACCTGCTTGCCGTGGTTGGTGCCCGTACCAAGGATGCCGCTCTGGCCGCCAATAATCTTAAGGAGGCCTTCCGTCTTGACAGTTCTTTGAAGGCACGTGCCCTGAAGGATGCAGAATTCTACAAGATCAAGGACGAGGCTGCAATCAGGGCGATTTTGCAATAGAATTTGGGTTAATGATTTTTGGAGGGAGGTGTTCGCGCCTCCTTCCTTTTTTTATTTGTGGTCAGATGAAAAACAACAGGAGACACCGTTTTGCGCGGTTTGTGCTGGAAAAGGTGCTTCGCCTTGATGTGGACTACCGTGTCCCCGAAGGTGCGCGCAAGTGTGTGCTGGCCTTTGCGCCGCATACCAGCATCTGGGATTTTGTGGTCGGAAAGTTGGTAATGGTTGTGATGGGGCTCCGTTCCCAGGTTATGATAAAGAAGGAGGCCTTCTTTTTTCCGCTTGGGCCGCTGCTTCGTTCGGCGGGCGGCATTCCTGTGGACAGGAGTAACGCCGCAAAACTGCCGGAAACGGTTGCTGCAATGCTTCGCGACAGCCGTGAGATGGCGCTGCTGATCTGTCCGGAAGGTACACGGAAAAGCACGGAGCATTGGAAGCGGGGCTTTTATTTCATCGCACAAAAGGCCGGTGTGCCGATTTACCTTTCATACATTGACTGGAATGCAAAAAAGGCCGGTATCGGCATACGTGTGGAACCGACGGGCGATTTCAGCGCCGACATGGCCAAAATTTTCGATTTCTACCGCGGGATGCGAGGCTTGTACAAGGGACATTTCAATTTGGAGCAGGGCCTGTGAAAAGATTTCTCTCTGCATGCCGGAATTTTTTGGGGCGTCTGGTCGGAAAGATGCTCATTTTCATCATAAGGTGCTACCAGAAGTTCATATCCCCCTGGTTTCCTGCAGTGTGCCGCTATACGCCCACCTGTTCCGCCTACGGGATAGAAGCTATCCGGAAGCATGGCCCGCTGAAGGGCGGATGGCTTACGCTGAAACGCATTCTCTCCTGCCGGCCGGGCGGAGGCAGCGGCTACGATCCGGTTCCTTAAAGTCATTTTTAATAATCTGTTTATAAAATAGTTATATATTTATGTCAAATAGTGAGTTTTTTTTTAAACAACCTTATTTGGCATGTTTGTTTTTTGACTATCTTTGCGCGTTTTTTTAAATTATTATGTCATAAATTCAAAAAACTATCAATATGGACAAAATTAAATCATTAGCAGATCTGAAAAAGAAAAGAGAGGATCTTCAGGCAGGTTTGAGTCTGCGCGAACGCGGCGACAATATGGAAAACCTGATTCAAATCAAGGTGGCCATGGCCACTTGCGGAATCGCTTCCGGCGCCAAGCAGGTGATGGATTTCCTGATTGAGGATCTCGATAAGAAAAAGGTTCCTGCGGTGGTCACCCAGACCGGCTGCATGGGCTATTGCTATGCTGAACCCACCATCGAAGTGAAAAAGCCGGGACAGGAGCCGATCGTTTTCGGTTATGTCAATGTGCAGAAGGCCGAGGAAATCGTGGAAAAGTACATCCGCGGCAACGAGTTGGTAGAGGGGATTATTCCTGTGAATTACGAAAAAATAGAAAAATAAGGAGGTACAACAATGGCACACTACAAGTATCACATACTGTGCTGCGGCGGTACGGGTTGCAAATCGTCCCAAAGCGGTGAAATAGTGAAGAATTTAACACAGATTCTCGCTGAAAAGAATCTGTCCAACGATGTTCAGGTCATCACCACCGGATGTTTCGGTTTCTGCGAGAAGGGACCGATCGTGAAAATCCTTCCGGACAACACTTTCTACACCCAGGTGAAACCTGAGGATGCCCGTGAAATCATCGAGGAGCATATCATCAAGGGCCGTAAGGTCGGACGCCTGCTCTATGAAAATCCTGAGAACAAAGAGCATATCTCCGATTCCAAACACATGGGTTTCTACAAAAAACAGATGCGTATAGCATTGAGGAACTGCGGTTTCATCAATCCTGAGAACATCGACGAGTACATCGCGCGCGACGGTTATGCCGCTCTGGCAAAGGTTCTGGAGCAGAACGACCCCGCCGCCACCATCGAGGTGATAAAGAAGTCGGGTCTCCGCGGACGTGGCGGTGCAGGATTCCCCACCGGTCTGAAGTGGGAGCTCTGCCGCAAGAACGACGCTGACCAGAAGTATATGATATGCAATGCGGACGAGGGCGACCCCGGCGCATTTATGGACCGTTCCATCCTGGAAGGCGACCCGCACACCCTGATTGAGGCCATGACCATCGGCGGCTTCTGCATCGGTGCCACCAAGGGTCTGGTTTACATCCGCGCCGAATATCCTCTGGCCATCCACCGTCTGCAGGTTGCCATCGGACAGGCCCGCGAGTATGGCCTGCTCGGCAAGGACATCTTCGGTTCAGGCTTCGATTTCGACATCGAGCTGCGTTACGGTGCAGGCGCATTCGTCTGCGGTGAGGAGACCGCCCTTATCCATTCCATGGAAGGCAAGCGCGGCGAACCCACCTTCAAACCGCCTTTCCCTGCTGTTGAAGGCTACCTGAAGAAACCGTCGAACGTGAACAACGTGGAGACCTTCGCCAACATCCCCGTCATCATCAACAAGGGTTGGGAGTGGTTCTCATCCATCGGTACCGAAAAGTCAAAAGGTACGAAGGTGTTCGCCCTGGCCGGCCAGATCAACAACGTCGGTCTGATCGAGGTGCCCATGGGCATCACGCTGCGTGAGGTCATCTACGAAATCGGCGGCGGCATCAAGAACGGCAGGAAGTTCAAAGCGGTGCAGACCGGCGGTCCTTCCGGCGGCTGCCTGACCGAGAAGTTCCTCGACACCCCCATCGACTACGAGAATCTGATTGCGGCCGGCTCCATGATGGGCTCCGGCGGTATGATTGTCATGGACGAGACCTCCTGCATGGTTTCCGTGGCCAAATTCTACCTTGAGTTTACCGTTGAGGAATCCTGCGGCAAGTGCTCACCCTGCCGTATCGGCAACAAGCGCCTCCACGAGATTCTTTGCAAGATTACCGAAGGCAAGGGCACCATGGAGGATCTCGACGAATTGCGTAACCTGGCCCATGTCATCAAGGACACCGCTCTCTGCGGACTTGGCCAGACCTCACCGAATCCCGTCCTCTCCACAATCGACAACTTCTGGGACGAGTACGTGGCCCACGTCGTGGACAAGAAATGTCCTGCCGGCCAGTGCAAGGCTCTGAAGCAGTATGTCATTGATCCGGAGAAGTGCAAGGGCTGCACCGCCTGTGCAAGGAATTGCCCGGTCGGAGCCATCCACGGCACGGTGAAGATGCCGCACGAAATCGATCAGGCCGTCTGCATCAAGTGCGGCACCTGCATCGAAAAATGTAAGTTTAACGCAATTAGCATCAAATAGGAAAGGGTAATACAATGGATTTAATCAAATTAACGATAGATAACAGAGAAATCGAAGTTCCGAAAGGAACAACCATCCTGAAGGCTGCACAAAGCATCGGCATCTCCATCCCCACGCTCTGCCATTTCGAGCTGGAGGGCATGGGTGTGCATAACCGTCCCGGCGGCTGCCGCATCTGTGTGGTTGAAGTGGAAAAACGGCGCAACCTTGCACCGGCCTGCGTGACCGAGTGCATGGAAGGCATGGTGGTGAGGACAAACTCCATGCGCGTGATCAACGCCCGCAAAACTGTCCTTGAGCTCATCCTCAGCGACCACCCGAACGATTGTCTGCAGTGCGCCAAGAGCGGCAACTGCGAGCTCCAGGCCTTGGCCATCCGCTTCGGCATCCGTGAGAACCCCTTCGTCGGTGAAGGTCACGAGCAGTCCAAGTACCAGGTGGAGGTTTCCCCCTCCATCATCCGCGACATGAATAAGTGCGTCATGTGCCGTCGCTGCGAGACGATGTGCAATGAGATGCAGACCGTGGGCGCCCTTTCCGCCATTGAGCGCGGCTTCCCGGCTGTTGTCTCCACCGCCTTCAACCAGCACCTCGACCATTCGCCCTGCACATTCTGCGGACAGTGCGTCGCAGTCTGCCCTGTCGGAGCCCTTACTGAAGTGGACCACACCGGCGCCATTATCCGCGCAATCGTGGATCCCAACAAGAAGACCGTTGTCCAGGTGGCTCCCGCAGTGCGTGTTGCCCTCGGCGAGGAGTTCGGCATGGAGCCCGGCACCATCGTGACCGGCAAGCTGACCGCCGCCCTGAAGGCCCTCGGTTTCGACTATGTGTTCGACACCGACTGGAGCGCCGACCTTACCATTATGGAAGAGGGTACCGAGCTCATCGGCCGTCTGACCAAATTCTTGAACGGTGACAAGAGCGTTCCGCTGCCTATCCTTACCTCCTGCTGCCCTGCATGGGTCAACTTCTTCGAGCACCAGTTCCCGGATATGCGTGATCTTCCCTCCACGGCCAAATCGCCGCAACAGATGTTCGGTGCCATCGCCAAGTCCTATTTCGCCGAGAAGATCAACTGCAAGCGTGAGGACATGGTGAGCGTCTCCGTGATGCCCTGCCTGGCCAAGAAGTACGAATGCAGCCGTGACGAGTTCAAGGTGAACGGCAATCCCGATGTTGACTACTCCATCTCCACCCGTGAGCTGGCACGTCTCATCAAGATGGCCAACATCGACTTCAACTCACTCGAACCGGTTGAGTTCGACAGCCCGCTCGGAGAATCCACCGGCGCTGCCGTCATTTTCGGCACCACCGGCGGTGTGATCGAGGCTGCTGTCCGTACCGCCTACGAGGTCATCACCAAGAAGCCGCTTCCGAAGATCGATTTCGAGGAGCTCCGTGGTTTGGAAGGTGTGCGTAGCGCTACCATCGATGTGGACGGCTTGAAGCTCAACATCGGTATCGCGCACGGTCTGCACAACGCCCGCAAACTGTTGGAGGACATCAAGGCCGGCAAGAGCCAGTTCCACGCCATTGAGATTATGGCATGCCCTGGTGGCTGTATCGACGGTGGCGGTCAGCCGCTGCACCACGGTAACAGCGACATCATCAAGGCGCGTTGGGAGGCCATCTACCGCGCAGACCGCGAAATGCCGATCCGTAAGTCCCACGAGAATCCCTCCATCCAGGCAATCTACAAGGAATACCTGGGCGAGCCTTGCGGCCACAAGTCACACGAACTGCTGCACACGCACTATTTCGACAGACAGACGACCGTGGAAGTGGATTTAGATAAATAATGTAGTAATCAAGAAAGATTCATAAAATGGACAAGATTATCATAAAACTGAGAAAGGATGTCAGGGAGAAAGTTATCGACATCTGCAACAAATTCAACAATGATCCCGGTGAGCTGATCAACGTGCTGCACCAGACTCAGGACTTCTTGGGATACCTTCCCGCAGAGGTTCAGGAGCTGATTGCCGAGTGCCTGCACATCCCGACGGCAAAGGTGTACGGTGTGGTTTCGTTCTACGCCTTCTTCACCATGACCCCCAAGGGCAAGCACCCGATCAGTGTCTGTCTCGGTACCGCCTGCTACGTGCGTGGTGCGGAGAAGATTCTTGACGCTTTCAAGAAGGAGCTGAACCTGGAGGTGGGCCAGACCACCGAGGACGGCATGTTCTCGCTGACCTGCCTGCGCTGCGTCGGCGCATGCGGCCTGGCTCCTGTCGCGATGGTGGNGGAGACAAGGTCTACGGCCGTCTCACCCCCGCCGATGTCAAGAACATCGTCAAGGAGTACAAGGACATGGAAGGCATCAAATAGTTTGTTGCCCCATTATTCAAAAGGCCGCTCGAAAGGGCGGCCTTTTTTTTCGTGTTGTCCGGCGATTATGTGGGGAAATTGTATACTTTTGCATATTGTATAATTTTTAACGGACATGACATTATTATTTATCGGAACAACGGAACTGCTGCTGATTGCCCTTGTCGCGCTGCTGCTTTTCGGAGGCAGGAGGCTGCCGGAACTGATGCGTGGTTTGGGCAAGGGGGTGCAGAGTTTCAGGAAGGGTATGCGTGACCCTCTTACAGAAGAGCCGGAAAAGGATAAAAACTGCACGGAAACGGATAATAGTTCGTCCGAAACCGGGAATTGAAAGGAACTGTGTCTTCATCCATGCCGGAAAAAGAGGGGAATGCGCTTCCGTTTTGGGGGCATCTTGAGGTTTTGCGCAGGATGCTTTTCCGTGTTCTGGCCGTTGTCACGGTGCTGGCGGTCGTGATATTCTGCTTCAAGGATTTCACCTTCCGCCTGCTGCTGGCGCCCGGCAGGTGGGATTTTGTGACCTACCGTTACATTGAAAGGCTTCTGCACCGGATAGGCTCGGATTTTTGTTTCACCCCTTTTGATGTCAAACTTATTGCAACGGAACTCTCCAGCCAGTTCATGACACACCTTTCCGTCTCGCTCTATCTCGGGCTGCTGGCGGCTTCACCCTATATACTGATGGAGCTGTTCCGCTTCGTCGCACCCGCGCTGTATGCGCATGAACGCAAGTATGCCGTGCGTATCGCATTGATAGTGTTTGTCCTTTTCCTGCTGGGGGTGCTGATGTCCTATTTTGTGCTCTTCCCGGTCGCTTTCCGCTTTTTGGGCACCTACAGCGTTGCGGAGAATGTTGAGAGCACAATTACGCTGCACTCGTATGTCAGCACCTTCACCACGCTCACCTTTGTGCTTGGGTTGGTTTTCCAACTGCCGGTGGTTGCGCTGTTTCTGGGGAAGGCGGGGCTTATCCGCTCCGAAACGATGGCACGTTACCGGAAGCATGCCATTGTAGTTCTGCTGCTTCTTTGCACGCGGGTGCTTGCGGTAGTGGCGCAGGACGAGAAGGACGATCACGCCCGCAATCAGCAGCACCGGCGAGAGTACCACTACCGCGATGACCGCCCATACCAGCAGCATCCACAGGAAGTTGACGACGCTCAGGAAGCCGTTCTTCATGAGCTTGCCCACGTCGCTCAGGCTGAGCGAATCCCAGTGGAATTCGTCGTCGATCTCGGCGGGCAGCTTGTCGGTCTGGCGCACGTTCAGATAGATGGTCGAGAGGTCAACCTTTGCGTCGTAATAGCGGAGCATGCCCTCCATGGATTCGATTTCGGCGGTGAGGTCGGTGATGTAGCGCTGCACTTCCAGCGAATCCTGCACGGTCTTGGCTTCCTTGAGCAGCTTGTAATAATTCTCCAGCGCCGCCTTCTTGCTTTCCAGGCGCAGCTTGATGTCGTAATACTCCTTGGTCACGTCGTCGGAGGACACCTCGGTGGAGCTCACCTTGTCCGTCTTCTCGGCCAGCTTGAGGAATTCATCCAGCTTGTCGGGGGCGATTTTGAGCGTAGCGCTGATGTTGAAGTAGCCGTAGGTGCCGTATTGCTCATGGGTCTTGTTGACGCTGAGTTCGCTGCCGCCGTTTTCTTTGATGAAGGCGAGCAGCGTGTCGTAGCATTGCTGCGCGTCATGGGATTCCATCTCCACGTGCGCGGTGCGGATGATTTTCTCTTCCATTGCCTCGCCCGACGCGGCGGAAGAGGTGCCGCCCTGCGCGTTGGATTTGGCGGTTTCCTGCAAGGAATAGCCGTTTTCGTCCATAGCGGCTTCAAGATCCTCCGCATAGGCGCCGTTGTAGCTGTCTTCGAGATAGCTGTCATAGCCGCCCCGCACGACGGAAGCGTCACTCTTGGAGGAAGCGCCGCACGCGGTGCAGCTCAGGCCGATTACCAGCGCCGCCGCGAGGGCTGTCCATTTGATGGTTCTGTTGGTCATATCCGATACACTCCTTTGTTGATTCATGGCGTCAGAGCCGTTCCATACACTATAACTTCAAATTTTTTTGAAAGGTTGGAAAAAAATAATGATTTTTTCAAAAGAATATGGTAAGATGAAAAGCGGGTGATCAATCATGAATGAAACATTGCAACAACTGCTTCTTGCGGCGCTGCATGACGAAACCGTCAGGACGCAGCTTCTTGCCACGCGGGAGGAATCCGATCCCTGCGCCGCCTTCTGCGACTGCGCAACGCGGCTGGGGTATCCGGTCACGGTGGGCGAGCTTTTCTGCATGGGTGAGGAATTCAATGCCGCCATGCTGCGCAGTGTCAACGGCGGCGGCGTGGAAGGCCCCGAGGGCTGGAACGACGCTTACGAGATGTTTTTTGCCGCACTGGGGTAAGCGACCAATATCCTACGAAGGAGTGTTTGTGTGTCACATCTGTCTGACATCGGAACCATCAAAGATATTATGCAGCGGCACGGGTTCGCCTTTTCCAAAGGGCTGGGGCAGAATTTTCTCATCAACCCCTCTGTCTGTCCCCGCATGGCGGAGCTGGGCGGCGTCCATGCCGAC
>CACYHG010000038.1 GCA_902774175.1 uncultured Bacteroidota bacterium | reverse complement strand
CCGAAGAACTTCTGGAACTGTTTGAGTGAGCCGTTGACAAACATCTCGGTGTCATAGGCACTCTCCTGCTTAAGCACCTCCATAGTCAAGAGCGGCGAGAGGACATAGTAGCCCTTCTCAATCAGCGGACGGGATATACTGGTGTAAAGCAACTCTTTCGCCTCGACATGGGTGGAGTTGTTAATAGGCGGCATAACGAGGAAGACAATCGGCTTGGCATCGTACATTTTGGCGTATTGTTCGCCGCGTGTAACAGGCTGCGTCACACTGCACCCCGAAAGTACAAGGAGGGCTACAGCCAACATCCCGAAGATATAATGACGTGTTTTCATTGTTTCAACAGTTTGTCAATATTTTCAATATAGTCGAGGGTTTCGTCAAGCACAAAGGTGAGTTCGGGAATTATCCTCAGCTGCTGGCGGACACGCTGTCCCAGCCGGAAACGGATTTCACGGCTGTTGGACTCCAGCAACGCCATGACAGCCGCCTTGTCCGGCACACCGAACACACTTACATACACCCGTGCATAGGAGATGTCCTTCGAAACCGAAGCCCGGGTGACAGTCACCATGCCGCGGCCTCCATACAAGGCGCGCTCCATCTGAAACATGTCAGCCATCTCCTTCTGGACCAGCCGTGCTATTTTCTGTTGTCTTGTCGTTTCCATCTTGCTTTCTATTCCTCCAATTGGTAAATGTCCGGATATTGCCGGCCATATTCGTCATAATCCATGCCAAATCCAACCACAAAGGCATCTTCTATCTCAAAACCGATGTAGCGGATCGGCAGAGTTCCGAGGTACTTTCCCCGCTTGAAGGTGAGCGCGGCCACCTCCGAATCCTTCACGCCGCAGGCCTGCAGGCGTTCGTGCAGATAGGCGATTGTCCGGCCTGTATCAACAATGTCCTCCACAACAATGACACGCCGCCCCTTCAGCCGCTCCTCCGGCAGCCCTATAACCTCCTTGCCCGTACCCGTGGATGAGGTGCCCACATAGGAGGCGTAGCGAATGCAGCAGAGCTCCACATCAACCGTAAGCTGCTGCATCAGCGCGACGGCAAAAGGCATCGCACCGTTGAGTACGACAAGCAGCATGGGACGCTCTCCGGCATAGTCCGCAGAGATGCGGCCGGCCAGTTCTGCAACCTTTTCTGCAATCCTATCCCGCGAAATGTATGGGACGAAACGGCGGCCATGGATAAGAGGTCCGGAACTATTCATGCAGATAAATCTCCTTTATTTCCTTTTCGTACTTCTTCATGATGACGCGGCGTTTGAGCTTCATTGTCTGCGAAAGCTCCCCGGAGGCGGCGCTCCATTCGTCCGGCACCAGATGTATCCGCTTGAGCTGCTCGTGCTGCGCAAGCTTGTCGTTTATAGCATCCACCTCCTGCATGACCATCTTTTTGACCTGCGCGTTGTTAACCAGGTCGGCATGGGTGGTGAAAGGAATCTTGTTCTTTTTCGCCCATTCCTGCAAACGGTTGAAATCGGGCGAAACGAGCGCGGAGGCGAACTTCTCGTTCTCCCCTATCACCATAATATTCTCGATGAAAGGTGATTCCTTGAAACGGTTCTCCAGCATCTGCGGAGCAATGTACTTTCCAGCGGAGAGCTTGAAAATCTCCTTTTTCCGGTCGGTGATGCGCAGATAGCCGTCCTTGTTGAACTCGCCGATGTCGCCGGTATGGAACCAGCCCTCCTCGTCTATCACCTGCGCGGTGGCCTCCGGATCCTTGTAATAGCCCGCCATAAGGCAGATACCCTTGGTCAGGATTTCGCCGTCATCTGCCAGCTTCATCTCAATTCCCGGCATTATCTTTCCTACGGTGCCGATCACAATCAGCATCTCCTTGGGATTATTGACCGCAATCACCGGTGAGGTCTCGGTCATGCCATAGCCCTCGAAAATGTACATCTTGGCCGCAGTGTAGAGCCTGATAATCTTGTCCTGGATGGAGGATCCGCCGGAGACAATCAGCATCTCATGGCCGCCCAACGCCTCGCGCCACTTCGAGTACACCAGCTTGTCGGCAATCGCGTATGGCAGCTTGTACAGGGCATCCTTGCGCTTATAGTCGAACTTCAGGGCCTTGTTGAACGCCCATTTGTAAATCATTCGCGACATGCCCTTCAGCTCGTCACCTTTGGCCTGCAGCTTGTCGAACATCATCTCCATCACACGCGGCACCGCGCAGAAGCCGTCGGCATGGGCCTCATTCAAATCGCGTGCGATGCTGCGCAGCGACTCCGCATAGTATATGCTGACACCGAGATACTGGTATTCGTAGTTCATGCTGCGCTCATAAATGTGGCAGAGCGGCAAAAAGCTCAGCATCCTGTGACGGTGGTCGCGAATCTGCATATTGGCATGTCCGATAGCGTTGAACGTCAAACCGATATGCTTCAGCATAACACCCTTTGGCATACCGGTGGTGCCGGAGGTGTAGATTATGGTGCAAACCTCCTCCGGATCGATCTTCTTTTTGTTCTCCTCAATCACGGGAGCCCATTCGTCAGCCTTCTCCTCTCCCAACTTGAGCAGCTCATTCCAGTTCTTCTGCCCCTCTATCTCATTGACGGTGAAAAGTTCCGGACGCAGAGGCATCTCTTCCAGCAACGGACCCACAACGCCCAGTATCTTCTCGTTACCCACAAAGACCGCCCGCGCTCCGCTGTGGTTCAGGATGTGCCTGTAGTCCTCCTCGCTCAGAGTCGGATAAACCGGGATTGAAATCATGTGCGCCAGCGAGAGCGCCATGTCCAAAAAGTTCCATTCCGGACGGTTCTGGGTTATGATGACCACACGGTCGCCCTCCTGGAATCCGGCGGCCAGCAGGCCGTATGCCAGATTATGTGAAATCCGGTAATAATCATCCACACTGTATTTCACCCATCCCTTCGGAGTACGGATGGAGAGGATGTCCTGCTTGAAGGAATATTGCTCCTTTAACTGGGTCAGTAAATCAAATGTCCTTGTCACTTTCATTTTTCGAAGATTTGTTTATGTTGAATTTCGGAAAAAGTTTCTCCGGTCCTATTTGCCGCACCTTGTCCAGAAAGGAGAGGTTTATCTGCTTGAACGAGAAACCCTGTTCCTTCTCCTTCTGATGGTTGTATATCTGCGCAATCTGATCGCTGTACTTCCTCAGCAGCACATGCCGCTTCAGTTTCAGCGTTGGGGAAAGCTCGCCTGTCTGCGGGGACCATTCCTCCGTGACCAGACGGAAACCCTTTATCTGCTCATGGGGAGCAAGCATACGGTTAATGGCAACTATCTCCTGCTGGAAACGTTCCACAATCTCCGGATGCTGTATCAGCTGCCCGTTGTCACGGTAATGCAGCTTGTGCTTGCTGGCGTAAAAATGCAGCTGGTTATAGTTGGGGGAAATCAGCGCAGCCACATATTTCTCGTTCTCACCAACCACCATCGCATCCTCAATCCATTCCGATTCCTTAAGACGGCTCTCAATCGGCTGGGGTGCGACATATTTGCCAGCGGAAAGCTTGAAAAGCTCCTTTTTGCGGTCGGTGATCTTTAGGTATATGCCATCCTCAAACTGCCCGACATCGCCTGTATGGAACCAGCCCTCACTGTCCGTGACAGGCCGGTCGTCCTTGTAGTAGCCGTGCGTGACCGACGGGCTCTTCACCAGAATTTCACCGTCATCGGCCAGCTTCACCTCCGCCACGGGCAGCACCGGCCCGACAGTACCTATGCGCCAGTTCCCTGTCACAGGGTTGTTCACAGCTATCACAGGACCCGTCTCCGTAAGGCCGTAACCCTCAAATACGCAGAGGCCTGCCGCATGGAACAGACGGGTGATTTTCGGATTCAGCGCCGAACCGCCACTGACTATGATAAAGCGGTTCCCACCGAACTTGTTTCGTATTGTACTGTACACCAACACATCGTACACATGCTGCCACAGTTTGTACCACAACCTCCTGCGTCTGTCAAAGCGGTATCCGTGGTTCAAAGCCATTTTGTATATTGACTTACGGATGCCGGCCATGTCCTTTCCGGCGGACACAAGCTTGTCATGCATCAGCTCCAGCACACGCGGCACGGCACAGAATCCATGCGCATGCACCTCATTTGCGGCCTGCATTATCGTGGCCATATTGTCCACATAATATATGCTGATGCCCAGATACTGGTAATGGTAGTTCATGGTCCGCTCGAACACATGGCAGAGCGGCAGGAAGCTTAGGGCGCGGCAATGCGAATCCATCGGCATGACCTTGGCATGCGCCGTAAAGTTGGAGACAAGGTTCTCATGGGTCAGCACAACCCCCTTGGGCGTGCCTGTCGTCCCGGAGGTGTAGACCATTGTCGCCACATCGGAGGGAAGGATTGATGATTTTATCTCATGCACAACAGGCGCATCCTGCTGGCGGTGCAGGATACCCTGCTTGAATACGGAATAGAGCTCCTCCTCCCCGTCCACGTGGTCAAGCGTGAATATTTTGGGATTGTTCTCAAAATTTTCAAAGGCAGGTTTCACCTTCCGGTAGATCGCGCGGTTTGCAAGTATCACAACCTTCGCGTCCGAATGGTTGATCACATATGAGTAGTCGTTTGTGGTCAGGGTCGGATAAACCGGCACATGGACAACGCCTAACATTGCCAGGCCCATGTCGATAATGTTGAACTCAGGACGGTTGTTGGTGACAGTCACCACATGGTCGCCCTTGCGAAGCCCCAGCTCATGGAAACCGTAGCTCATGATTTCGGAGTACTTGCAATAGTCGCTGACGCTTAACTTAACCCATCCGTCATTCCGTTTGGTGGCCAGAATGTCGTCCTTATCGTACCGTTCCGCCATCCAATCCAATAAATCAAATGTACGTTTTACCTCCAAAACAGTTGTATCAAAAAATTCAAACCTTAAAATTTGCAAAAATAATAAAAAAAGGGATATGATTTCTGCAAAATGGCAAAAAAAGGGCCGCCATTTTCGGGCGGCCCTATAATGATGTGAATAAATGTTTATTAATGAATCACATTGATTTTCTTGGTAGCATAACCGTTTTCAGACTGTATTTTCACGATATACAATCCGTTGGAGAAATCATGGACATCAACATCCAGCTGGTTGCCGGCACTGTTGCCGTTATAGACCCGCTGTCCGACGGCATTGAAAATCTCCACCTGGAGAAGCGCATGCTCAGAGACAATGCGGAACTGGTCCTGCGCAGGATTCGGGAAGACATTGATGGAACGGTCCTCAGCGCTTTCCACCACATCAACTGCCAGATGAATGTCTATGTCATCCAAATAGAGCCTGCCCGTGGAAGCGGGGCTGGCGCATTTGAAACCGATGTAGTAGTAGCCCGGTTTTTCAACCATGAAGCGGGCAGTACCCTCCAAATAACCGCGGTTATGTTCGGCATCCTCCTCACCGGCTTTGTTGATGATGTTCTCATGCCAGTTCAGTTCCCACATCAGGGACTGGTATTTCTGCTGATAAGCCCAGGCCACAATCAGTTTCTGCGGTTTGGAGGGATCGGAGGCGGCATACCAGTAATGGATTTCATACTTCTTGGCATCGCCGAAATGGATCATCTTTGTAAAGAACCAGTCATTGGCCTCGTACTTTGTGTTGCCGGCATATTCCATGCAACCCTCACCGCGACGGGCATAGAAAACGGTTTTAACATCTTTCCATGTGGATTCGTCCTTGCGGATGTTGAAGAAACGGATACCGGAAATGTCCGCAGCAGAATCGAAGCTGTTGATGTAAGGCACACCGGCAGGACTGACATTGTCCGCAATGGTGGCAGGCATGGAGTCGTTAGAACGGTCCAGATCACCGGGAATATCAACCCAGGCGATGAGCGTGTCACGCACACCCTTCCTGAAGCGGAGTCCCTTCGGGAAGGTGACATGCATGGTGTCCAACGTGTTGAGCGACCTTGTCACCTTGTAGTTCTGGGCAAATGCGAATTTGTCCTTCCAGCTGGCGACATCGGAGGATTTCAGATACCAGACATCAAATTCCTCGACCTTGTGTCCCCTGTTGCGGATCACAACGGTCATAGGAACGGCCGTGTCCATGTTCTGCATGGGCACCTCCGGAGAGAGCATCTCCACAAACTCCAGGTCATACTCGGAAACTTCACCGATACGGATCTGGTCCACGCCGAAAATTCCGCCGAACTCAAACATGGAAGAGGAGGTCGGATAGAGATAGGCGCGGAATGCGATACGGATATCCTTGCCGACATAATCAGCCAGGGAGAATGAGAAGGAGGCCCACTCGTTGTTACGGTAGGCGGGATAGGTGCCGAGCGGTGTGAAGCTGGAGGTGTCGGTGCTGCCGGTTCCGGAGATGAGCACCTGGAAGTTGCAGTTCTCACTTCCGGAGAAGTTGCACATGTAGTAGCTCAGATAGTCACCATCCTTGATACCTTTGATCAGCGGGGAGATAACCCAGGAGTCAGTACCTTTGTTCGGAGCGCCGCCGCATGCGAAGGTCACCGTGTTCTTGTTGGTGTCACCACCGGTCGGTGTGCTGATCTGCACATTGGAGACGGTATTTCCGGCAACATTGATCTGCCAACCCTTGGCATTGTCGCCACAACCGTTACGCATCGGGACCTTGTCCACGACAGTCCACGGACTCATCTTAATGTTGTGGTTGTACTTTTCCCAACCCTCATAAAAACGCTGGCCCTGCGTGAATCCCATCGCAAACAGTCCAACGAAAAGCAAACAAACTTTTTTCATCTTGCATTGTGTTTGGTTAATATTCAATTATTTAATTTCCTAAAATTATTCCATAGGCCATACGGGCTGCAGGTTGCGGTCGCCGTAGGCGTCGTCGATCTTGCTGATGGTCGGCCAGTACTTGTCGTCATGCGGCTGCGGGAAGGCGGCTGTCTGACGGCTGTAAGGCAGGTTCCACTCGTCGGCGCAGACCACCTGCATGGTGTGCGGCGCGTTGCAGATCGGGTTGTTCTTCTCATCGTACTTGCCGTCCATGACATCCTGGATTTCGTGACGGATGGAGATGAAGGCGTCGCAGAGACGGTCCAACTCGCTCAGAGGCTCGCTCTCCGTCGGCTCCACCATCAGCGTATTGTGCACCGGGAAGGCCACCGTAGGGGCATGGAAACCGTAGTCCATCAGACGTTTGGCAACATCGCCCACCGACACCTTCAGGCTGAATGCGCTGAAATCGACAATCATCTCATGGCCGCACATGCCGTTGGCACCGGTGTAGAGAATCTTGTAGTCCTTCTCCAGACGGGCGCGGATGTAGTTGGCGTTCAAGATGGCGTATTTGGTCGCCTCGGTCAGGCCGTCACCGCCCAGCATCTTCAGATAGCCGTAGGTGATGGGCAGCAGCATGGCGCTTCCGTAAGGGGCTGCGCTCATGGCATTACCCTTCTCACCGCCGACCTTCACCTGCGAATGCTTGGGCAGGAAATCGACCAGCTTTGCCGAAACGGCAATCGGTCCCACACCGGGGCCGCCGCCGCCGTGAGGCATGCCGAAGGTCTTGTGCAGGTTCAGGTGGCAGACATCGGCACCCATGCGGCCCGGCGAGGTCAGACCCACCTGGGCGTTCATGTTGGCGCCGTCCATGTACACAAGCCCACCGTTCTCATGAATAATATTTATAATGTCAAGAATAGCCTCCTCGAAAATGCCGTGCGTGGAGGGATAGGTGATCATCAGGCAGGAGAGCCTGTCGCGGTTGGCCTCGGCCTTGGACTTCAGATCGGCCACATCCACATCGCCGTTGGCGGCGCAGTTCACCACCACAATCTCCATACCTGCCTTGGCCGCTGATGCGGGATTGGTGCCGTGCGCGGAGGCGGGAATCAGGCAGACATTGCGGTTGGTATGGCCTTGTGCCAGATGGTAGTTGCGGATAACTGTCAGGCCGCTGTACTCACCGGCGGAACCGGCGTTAGGCTGCAGGGAGACCCCGGCGAAACCGGTCACCTCGGCCAGAATATGCTCAATGTCATGGATCATTTCAAGGTATCCTTCCGCCTGATCCTCCGGCACGAAGGGATGTATGGCCCCGAATTCGGCCCAGCTCAGAGGCAGCATCTCCGCTGCGGCGTTCAGCTTCATGGTGCAGCTGCCCAGCGGAATCATGGCGCGGTTGAGCGAAAGGTCCTTCACCTCCAGTTTCTTCATGTAGCGCATCATCTCGGTTTCGGAATGGTAGCTGTTGAAGACAGGGTGCTGCAGGTACGGGGTTGTGCGGCGCAATGCGGCGGGGATGGTCTCATCCTCCTCCTGCTTGCAGCGGCACTGGCATTCGCACTGGAAAGGCTCGTAGGTTTTGCCTGCGGCCTCGGCCAGCACCTGCAGTATGGCGATGATGTCATCCTTCGTGGTGGTCTCGTCAATGCTGATGCCGATGCACTCCTCGCAGATGTGGCGGAAATTGATATGGTGCTCCAAAGCCTTGCTGATAACCACTTCGCTCTTCACCGGGCACTGTACGGCCAGCGTGTCGAAGAAATAGCGGTTGTGCTGTTTGTAGCCATATTTTTCAAGCTCCTTGGCAAGCCTCTTTGCCTTTTTGTGGATTCCGGTGGCGATGCAGCGGATACCCTCCGGCCCGTGCCAGGCGGCATAGAAGCCGCTCATGATGGCCACCAGAGCCTGCGAGGTGCAGATGTTTGATGTGGCTCTTTCGCGCTTGATGTGCTGTTCACGCATACCCAAAGCCATACGCAGTGCCTTGTTGCCCTTCGCATCGACAGTCCAGCCGATGATACGTCCGGGGAAGGCGCGTTTGAAAGCCTCGGTGATTGCGAAGAAGGCGGCGTGCGGGCATCCGAAACCCATCGGCGTGCCAAAACGCTGTGCGGAACCGAAGACGCAGTCGGCGCCCATCTCGCCCGGAGCCTTCAGCAACGCAAGGGCCATCAGGTCAGAAGCGACACCGACAAAGATGCCCTTCTCATGCGCCTTGGCAATAAATTCCGTGTGGTCGCAAACCTCACCGAACTGGCCAGGATACTGCACAATCGCGCCGAAATAGCTGCCGTCCAGCTCAACCTTGCGGGCATCGCCGGTAACAACCTCGATGTTGCGCGGGGCTGCATTGGTGCGGATCACATCCAGAGTCTGCGGAAACACGCACTCGTCCACAAAGAACTTACGGACATTGTCCTTCACCGCCTGACGGGAGCGGGAGTTGTAGAACATGATCATGCACTCGCCGCCTGCGGTCGCCTCATCCAGCAGGGAGGCGTTTGCCAGCGGCATACCGGTCATGTCGGCAACCATTGTCTGGAAGGTCATGAGAGCCTCCAGACGGCCCTGGGAAATTTCCGTCTGATACGGGGTGTAGGCCGTGTACCATCCTGCGTTCTCAAACACATTGCGCTGGATGACGGCGGGCACCACTGTATTGTAATAACCCATTCCGATATAGGTCTTGTACAGTTTATTTTTGGCTGCCAAGGCGCGGACATGGTTCAGGAACTCATATTCACTCATGCCTTTTGGCAGATTGAGCGGCTGCGGCAGGCGGATGGCTGCAGGAACGGTCTTGTCGACCAGCTCTTCCATGGAAGAAACGCCAATCACTTTCAGCATTTTCTCAACATCGGCAGGACCCGGTCCCACCTGACGAGAAGTAAAATCACTTATTTTCATGCTATTTGCGTTTAATTATTATTACTTGTTTTTAAAAGGCAAATTTCCATAAAAAATCAATATAAACCCGCCACGCACAAAACATTTAATTGAAAAAAAAGACAAACCGATGTCACACATGACATTACAACGCCTCAACGCAGCTTCACGAGCAGTCCTTTCCGGAAGCAACGGGGCAGGTTGTTACGGTCGGAATCCTTCTCCCATAACAGCACCATAGAGACAAACGGGCCGACCACCTGCCTGCCGATGTATTTTGCAGGGCTTTTGTAGTGCAGACTTCCACGGTTTCAAACATCCGCAACACTTTTTCACACTGTTTCACTTTTTTTGATTTTTTTTCAAAATCCTGAAAAAGTTATCGGATTGTTTCGTAATTTTGCAGCGTGATTTTTAAAATTCTTTCACCATGAAGAATCTGATCAAGACAATGCCCATTGTGGCAACAGTGGCCCTGCTCGTGGCAGGCGCGTTCCTCTTCGCAGGATGCGAGAAGGAGAAACCTGTCCAACCCGATGAAAATATTATTGGGAATGACACCAATGTCCTTTATGGGAAAGTTGTTGCAATATTGCATCCATGCATAGGGAATGCAATGATAATTTCAGTGCAAAATGATACGGCAATCGGTTCTGACCATGACTTGTACAACAGCAAATATTTCCATATAGGATATGACACTTTGTTTGCATACGATAATGTGATTGCTGTCCCCACACCGTTTGATCATGAGCGGCAATGCCGGTATTATTATAAAGGGAAGGCACTATGCGATATCAAGGTAAATGATGAGATAGCATTCACCTGTAGGGAAATTGAGTCAAAAGAGGATACATCTTTATTTTTACCTCACACCTATTGTCTGGCTATTTACGCTCCTCCTTCAAATATGAGGTATTATGTTATCAAAAAAATTGTCAATTACAAAATCAAATAGTTATGAAGAGGTTAACATTGTTGTGTGGCATATCCATATAATAATGTGATTGCTTTTCCCACACCGGTTGACCATGAGCAACATTGCCGGTAATATTATAAAGGGAAGGCACTTTACGGTATCAAGAAATCAGCAATTCGGATTCGGAAAGCAGCTGAAAAAAAAGTGCCGTGCAAAGGATGAAGTTTGAAAAAAAATGACTACTTTTGCAAGTTTCTGCCTGGGCAATCCGGCAGAAACCCGAGAGTATCAGATCTATTATTTATTTGACAGATGTACAGATTAGTATTATTGAGACACGGACAGAGCGAATGGAATTTGGCCAACCTCTTCACAGGCTGGACAGACGTGGATTTGTCGGAAAAAGGAATCGCCGAGGCAAAGGAGGCCGGCGTCAAGATGAGGGAAGCCGGTTTCCGGTTCCAATACGCCTTCACCTCCTACCTGAAACGCGCCATCAAGACGCTGTTCTATGCCTTGGACGAGATGGACAGTCTCTGGATTCCGGTGGAAAAGTCCTGGAAACTGAACGAAAAGCACTACGGAATGCTGCAGGGCATGAACAAAAGCGAGGCCACAAAAAAATATGGTGCCGATCAAATCCTTTTATGGAGAAGAAGCTGGGATGTGGCTCCTCTCCCATTGTCAAAGGAGGATCCTACCCATCCGATGCATGACGCACGTTACCAAGGAATTCCGAATATTCCTGGAACAGAGGCCCTGAAAGACACCATGGAACGTCTCCTTCCGTTTTGGGAGGAACGGATCATTCCCGTCCTGAAGGAGAAAAAGGAGGTGCTCATCGCCGCACACGGCAACAGTTTGCGTGCCATCGTCAAGCATATCAAAAACATGGGGAACGAGGAAATCATCAGCTTCAACATTCCGACAGGAATTCCCTACGTGTTTGAATATGATGAGAAAATGCGGCTGGTGAAAGACTATTTCATTGCAGACCCGGAGACGTTGAAGAAGCTGATGGAGCAGGTGGCCAACCAGGGAGCTGCCAAATAGCCCATGCGTTTCGACATCCTCACCCTGTTCCCGGAGATGTTCGAAGGCATCTTCTCAGTCTCCATCCTGAAGCGGGCCTGCGACAAGGGGCTGGCGGAATATCATCTGCACAACATCCGCGACTATTCCACCGACAAGCACCGCCGCGTGGACGACTACCCCTTCAGCGGGGAATCGGGCATGGTGATGAAGATTGAGCCGGTTGCCGCCTGCATACGCCCCCGGACGGCGAGGTGCTGAACCAGTCCATCGCCAACGAGCTTTCCATGCACCGCAACCTGATGCTGCTCTGCGGCCACTACAAGGGCATCGATGAGCGGATACGGGAAATGTTCGTAACCCGCGAGATTTCGGTGGGCGACTACGTGCTTTCCGGCGGGGAGCTGCCTGCCGCCGCCCTCACCGACGCCATCGTGCGGCTGATTCCGGGGGTGCTGCACGACGAGACCTCCGCCCTCTCCGACTCCTTCCAGTACGAGCTGCTCTCCCCTCCCGTCTATACCCGCCCCTACGATTTCGAGGGGCACACCGTGCCGGACGTGCTGCTTTCCGGCAACGAAAAACTTATCGCGGAATGGAAGTACCAGAAGGCTCTGGAGCGCACCCGCGAACGCCGACCGGATCTGCTGGAGTAGGAGTGCTGATGGAAAAACTTTCGATGGAGGCGCTGCACCGAATTTCGGTGGAGGATTACAAACGGAGCGAGAAGACACCGGTGACGGTGGTGCTGGACAATGTGCGGAGCATGAACAACGTGGGCTCCGTGTTCCGCACGGCGGACGCCTTCCGTTTGGAGCGGATATGCCTTTGCGGAATCACCGCCCGACCGCCGCACAAGGAGATTGAAAAGACCGCCTTAGGCGCGACCGAATCGGTCTTCTGGGAGTATTTCCCGAAAACGATGGAGGCCGTTGCGCGACTGAAAGCTGAGAACTATGCGCTCTATGCCGTGGAGCAGGTGACGGAAAGCACGCCGCTGCAACAGTTCCGCTGGAACGGCAACTCCCCTATCGCGCTGATATTCGGCAACGAGGTGATGGGCGTGGAGCAGCAGGTGGTCGATGCCTGCGACGGCGCCATCGAGATACCACAGGCCGGCACCAAGCACTCGCTGAACATCGCGGTCAGCGCCGGAATGGTGCTGTGGGAAATGTACAAACAACACCTGGAGGCGCAGGCCTCCGGCCAAAACTCATAGCCATGAAACGAATACTTTCATTTTTACTTTTGCTCTGCCTTGCAGGCGCTCAGGCACAGGAATCTTTCCCTGAAACAAAACCATTCAAATACTACAAGAACGATTTGAAGGTCACAGTTCTCTCCCTGTTCAGCGGCTCCACCAAACTAACCTACGAACGTACATTTTACAATTATTACACCCGACTCGACAACAGTGTGGAAATCACCGGCGGCGTCATCGGCTGGGGCGGCGATCTGCTCAACCACAACCATTCAAAAGGAGGACTGTGCAGGTTGGCCTACAAATTCATATTTCACTTTAGTGAATACCCATACAGTGAACCGGAACATCTCTTGAACGGCTTCTACTTCAAGCCGGAGGTGGCCTTCTCCTCCTTCAGCTACGATTCGAAAGATGGCATGGAACGGCTGCACAACAACCGCCTCGCCGTCATGGGCTGCATAGGCTACCAGTGGGTGTGCCACCGCTTTGTCTTTGACATTTTCGGCGGCTTAGGCGCAGGCATCGGCGACGAGAACGAATACAACTATTACCACGGCTTCATCGCGCTGCCCAAAGGCACCCCCACCGCCTTCACCGCCGGCTTCAAACTGGGGGTTGCGTTTTAAAATTCTCAGCTCATGAACAGATACGCATTTCTTTTATTGCTGTTCCTGCCGCTGACGGCGGCGAACGCCCAGCGGCTGACAGACCCGAAACAGCTGGTACCGGAACTTTCCACGCTGACCCAACCCAGTCCGAGCGTTTATTTGGATGAATTTTTCCCCAATGTGGACGAGCCCTCCATGTTTCATGGGCCGGTGCGCAGTGTGACCACCACGTATGAGATACCATATCTGTTAAATTTGTACGCTTTCAGTCACATGCAGAAAGTACATGCCAGCGATTCCATCCATAGCAGGACAACAAAGTTTGTTTATGATTCGACAGGAGGATTGCAATGTATTTCAGAAAAATATGTTCTGTACAATTACTATTACCGCCGTAAAAAACCAAATCCAATCGGCAGATTCTATTATCTGCATATTCTCGGGTATAACAATTATTCAACAAAACTGAAACCTGAGCTGCTGAAAGATGTGTCGTATGGTGAAAAGACGCTGCACTACCGTAATGGACGGCTACGTTCATATATGCATGTTTATGAAGCCGCCTATGATACGGCGGAAATAAAACACAGGAAAAAAAACAGTTTTGGCTGACCTCCATATTACATAACTAAGGATGATGTTCGGGTGAAATATGATGCGGGCGGAAATCCCATATCCGCATTACGTGAACACGAATACAACAAACGCTTCCGTTTTGCCTATGACAGCTTGGGGCGGTTGGTATATATGAGCAATAAAGAATATCTTAACACAAAAGTATGCGCATGGTTGTATGATTCCACAGGCTGCGTGGCCATGGCGGTTGATAAACCGGGCGACTCCATCAGGGAGATGCGTCTGCTTCATAAGGAGCCGCAGCCGGATGGCACGATGAAACTCCGCATCATCTGGTGCAGGAATGCGGCAGGCGTAGACAAGTCGGAATACCGTCAGCTGTACAACAAACCGGATTCCAGCCTTGCTCCATTCTTCAGCAAACGGTTGGCGGAGTGTGAGGAAAAAGAACATGCCACTCGCACATGGAAACCAGAGTATAATTACCTTTACAACACCACGGGAGAATATGTTTTTGACACCGCAGGCAGGCTGACAGGATACACCCTGCAAAATGCCTCAACAATGGCAGTACGTTATGACAGCGCAGGAAGGGTCATGGAAATAAAGACTGTAGGAATAGCTATTAGCTTCCCTTACAGGGATTACCAACTTCCAGACGGCAGCATACTGTGGAACGGCAACTATCGGCAAATCCTCTTTTCCTACGATGAAGAGGGACAAGTGTCTGGAATCGCACTCACGGACAAGACCGGAAAAAAGGAGGTCATCTCCATCCGCTACACCTACGATTCGCACCACAACTGGATTCGCCGCGAAACCTGGCGCGACGGCAGACAGACCGGCGCCGTCAGGCGGGAGATAGAATATGCGGAGTAAACTCCCATTCCGCGCTTTGCACGATTTTTTTTCACCCCATGAAAATCCGTATCACTTTTTCAAGTAAATTTGCATTTTGTACATATTAATTTATCTGATTTGTAACTATCTTTACATTAAATAAATAGAGATAACCATGAGCGAAAAAAGCGAGAAATTGTTTTCGGAGTTTCCGGAAATCAGCACCCCTGAATGGGAGGCGGCCATTGAAAAGGACCTGAAAGGCGCCGACTACAACAAGAAACTGGTATGGAAGACCGATGAGGGTTTTTCCGTCAAACCATACTACCGGTCGGAGGATCTGGAGGGATTGGAATACCTTGCCTCGCAACCGGGGCAGTTCCCATACGTCCGCGGCGCATCGGCCGAAAACAACCGCTGGCGCATCGTGGAGGAGATTCCTGAATGCGACCCGGCCGAAGCCAACCATTCGGCCCGCACCAGCCTCTCAAAAGGTGCCGACGCCATCGTGTTCAACGTCAGCAAAGTTGCCGATATGCATACGCTGGAGCAGCTGCTGGAAGGCATTAACCTTAAGGATACCGTCCTCTATTTCAAAAAGCCGGAATGCCCCGTAAAATTCTCCGCCCTGTTGGCCGACTGGGCTGCCGGACATCCGCAGGAGGCAATCATGCTGCAGGGCGCACTCTTCTTCGACCCTGTTATGGATATGCTTCTGCAAGGGAAATTCTACCACAATCGTGAAAAGGACATGGATGAGGCCATCGATGCCATGCGGCGTCTGATACCGCTGGCCCCGCACTTCTGCCCGATAAGCGTCATGGGGCACCTGTTCGGCAACTGCGGCGCCTCCAAAATACAGGAGATGGCCTACAGCCTGAACATCGCCAACGAATATCTCGCATACGCGACAGACCACGGCATGGATATCCGCGACGCGGCCACGCACCTTCACTTCACCTTCTCCATCGGATCGGACTATTTCATGGAGATTGCCAAGCTGCGTGCGCTCCGCCTGCTCTGGGCCACCCTCACCGCACAATACGGCGCCGACAACGGCGAAAGCGCCAGGCTGCGGCAGCTGAGCATCGCCTCATCTTGGGACAAGACCCTCTTCGACGCGCACATCAACATCCTGCGGAACACCACGGAGGGCATGAGCGCCGCCATAGGTGGTGCGGAGGCCATCCTGCTCCATCCCTTTGACGAGGCTTATAAGGATTCCGACGAATTCTCCCGCCACATCGCACGCAACGCACAGATTATCCTGAAGGAGGAGTCACACTTCGACCGCGTGGTGGACCCCGCCGCAGGCTCCTACTATCTTGAAAACCTCACCAACGCCATGCTTGAGCAGGCCTGGAACCTTTTCCGCGAGACTGAAAAGGCCGGCGGAATCATTGAGATGGGGCTGAAAGGCGAAATCAAGGCTGCGGTTGAGGAATCCTGCAACAAGCGCAACCTGCAGATAGCGACCCGCAGGCGCACCATTCTCGGCACCAACCAGTACCCCAACCTTACGGAGAGCGTCTCCGAAAAGATCGTTTCAATGGAGCGTCCGCAGTACCCGGGACTCCAGCCCTACCGCGGAGCCATCCCGTTCGAACGTCTGCGCCTTGAGACCGAGCAGTGGGCTGCCAAGCACGGCGGCAAACCGAAAGTGTTCCTCTTCAAGATAGGGAACCTCGCCATGCGGCAGGCACGCGCCGGATTCGTCACCAACTTCTTCGGCTGCGCCGGATACCAGATTGTGGAGACGGCCGGTTACGCCACCGCCGCTGAAGGCATAGCCGATGCGGTCGGAAGCAAGGCCGCCATCGTGGCCATCTGCAGCTCCGACGATGAATATCCCACCTACGCGCCTGAGATTATCGCCGAAGTCAAGAAGCAGTGCCCGCAAAGCATCTGCATCATCGCAGGCAATCCGGAGAGCATGGAGGAACTGAAGGCTGCCGGTGCGGAGGACTTCATCCACGTGCGCACCAACATCCTTGAAAGCCTGACCGATTACAACAAAAAGATTTTAAAATAAACGACATGTTATACGCCATACTTATCCTGAGCATCATCGGCATACTTGCCGCCGTCATCCTCTATTTCGTCTCACAGAAGTTCAAGGTTGAGGAGGATCCGAGAATCGAAACCATAACAGAGGCCCTGCCCGGCGCCAACTGCGGCGGATGCGGCTACGCGGGCTGCCACGCCCTGGCCGAAGCAATTGTCAGGACCGGCACCTCAAAGGGTATAACCTGCACCGCCGGAGGCAGCGAAGTTGCAGCCAAGGTTGCGGAAATCATGGGCGAGAAGGCGGAGGCCTCCGCTCCGAAAAAGGCGGTTGTGCGCTGCAACGGGAGCTGCGGCAACGCACCGGCAAAATACCACTACGACTCCGCACAGACCTGCGCCTACGCCAACATGTTGGGCGCCGGTGAAAGCGGCTGCGCCTTCGGATGCCTCGGCATGGGCGACTGTGTCCGCGCCTGCGGCTTCGGCGGCATCGCCATCGATCCGGAGAGCGGACTGCCCCGCATCAATCCTGAACGCTGCGTCGCCTGCGGCTCCTGCGTTAAGGCATGCCCGAGGCAGATCATTGAAATCCGCACGCTACTGAACGAAAACATCATCTTTGTGGCCTGCCGCAACCAGGAAAAGGGCGGTGAAGCCAAAAAGAACTGCTCCGCCGCCTGCATCGGCTGCAAGAAATGCGAGAAGAACTGCCCGCAGGCAGCCATCACGGTGGAGAACAACCTCGCCCATATCAACGACGCGCTGTGCAACGGCTGCGGCACCTGTCTGGCCAACTGCCCGACCGGAGCCATCCACAGCCTGATGCCAATCCAAAAAGCGGAGGCATGAGGTACCCGGAAATAGACCCCGGCTTTTTTGTCCGGAACCGCCAGAAGCTGGTTTCGCTCCTTCCCGACAACGCCGCAGTGCTGGTGGTCTCCAACGACGAGATGCCCGACTCCGGCGACGAGACCCATCCATTCCACCAAAACCCCGACCTCTTCCACCTGACCGGCATCGACCAGGAGCAGACTCTATTGCTGCTCTGCCCCAACCATTCCAATCCCGAATGCCGCGAACAGCTCTTCATCGTGCGCACCAACCCGACCATTGAAATCTGGAACGGGTACAAGTACACCACGGAGCATGCCGCCCACGTCTCCGGCATACGGAACGTGCGCTGGAGGGATGATTTCGAACCCGCCCTGAAGGAGGTGATGGCTGAGGCCGGAACTCTATACATGGGACTGGACGAGGACTGGAAATGCTCCTTTGAAGTGGAGAAGCAGACACAGCGTTTCTGCAGGAAAATCCGGCAGCAGTTCCCGCTTCACCAGTTGGGACGGCTGGCTCCAGTCATGCGCGAACTGCGTCTTCGCAAGGAACCTGTGGAGATTGACCTGATCCGTAAAGCGGTCGGCATCACCGCAAGGGCTTTCGACCGTGTGCTGCACAGCATCCGTCCGGGCATGGTGGAATATGAGGCTGAGGCTGAAATCACCTACGAGTTCATCCGTAGCGGCGCATCGGGACACGCCTTCTCCCCCATTGCCGCCTCCGGCAAGGACACATGCGTCCTACATTATATTAAAAATGACAAGATATGCAAGGATGGCGACCTGCTACTGCTGGATTTCGGCTGCCGCTACGCCAACTACCATAGCGACATAAGCCGTACAATCCCGGTGAACGGCCACTTCACGCCGAGGCAGCGCCAGGTATATGAGGCATGCCACCGCATCTACACGGAGGCGAAAAGGCATTATCTCCCCGGCATGACCATCAACAAGCTGAACCGGATTGTCCACAAGCTTATGGAAAAGGAGCTCATAGGGCTCGGACTCTTCACAGCGGAGGATGTGGCCGACAACAACGGCGACGCGCTGCCGCTCATCCGGAAATACTACATGCACAACATCGGCCATTTCCTCGGTCTTGACACCCATGATGTTGGCAACCGCGAGGTAGTGTTTGAACCGGGCATGATTGTCACATGCGAACCGGGAATCTACATTGCCGACGAGGGCATCGGTGTCCGGATTGAGACCGACATGCTGGTGGCGGACTCCCCCATTGACCTCGGCGCGGAGATACCCTCCGGTACGGATGAAATAGAAAAAAATATAAACAGCAAATAATCACACACATGAAAAGAATCTTCATTTTGATAATCACCTGCCTTATGGCAGTTTCCGCTTCCGCGCAAAAAGTGGATGTCGCGACAGCACTTAAAGTTGCTGAAAACTTCTATGCAGGACAAAACCGGCAGAAAGCGGCCCCGCAACTGGAACTCTACGTTGTGCAACAGGCCGAAGGAATGCAAAAGTCGGCGGAACAGCCCGTCTCCTACTACATCTTCAATGACGGCGTCCAGGGCTTTGTGATGGTGGCGGGCGACTACCGCATCAGCCCGATTTTGGGATATTCCACCACAAACAGCTTCGACACCACCGGCATGCCGGACAACCTGCGCTGGTGGCTGCAGATGTACCGGGAGGAAATTGCACAATACATTTCCGAGACAGAAACCTCCGCAGCCGATGAGCTTTGGGAGGCCTATCGTGACGGGAACACATTCGTCACAATGGGGACAACGGCCGTCGCGCCGTTGGTGAAGACAAAGTGGAACCAGGGATGGCCCTACAACAACCTCTGCCCCTACGACAGCAAGGCCAAGCACCGCTGCCCCTCCGGCTGCGTGGCAACGGCCATGGCACAGGTGCTTAAATTCTGGAACTATCCCCAGAAAGGTGTCGGTTCACACAGCTTCAAGCATGACAAATACGGCAACCTCTCCGCCAATTTCGGCAGCACAACCTACGACTGGACGCACATGAACAACACCTATCCCAGCGGCAGCGACACTGTGTCGCGCATGGCTGTAGCCACGCTGATGTACCACTGCGGAGTGAGCGTTGACATGGAATATGACACCAACGGAAGCGGCGCGGTCGTCTACATGCCGGACCGCTACGTGCAGTACTACGGCTTCTACGACGCACGCACCGCACTCAAAAACTATTTCGACTGCGACACCGTGCTCGGATATTACCGTTCAGACTACAACAACCTTACTTCATGGACAAACCTGCTGAAAAGCGAGTTGGATGCCGGACGGCCAATCCTTTACGCCGGAACCGGCAATGCAGGAGGACACGCCTTCGTATGTGACGGTTACGATGCAAACGGCAAATTCCACATCAACTGGGGATGGGGCGGCACCTCCGACGGCTATTTCGGCATTTCGGCGCTGAACCCCTCCGCACTTGGCACAGGCGGCGGAGCCGGAGGCTTCAACACAAACCAGCAGGCGCTTTTTGTCCGTCCGGGCACAAAGGAGACCGAGCACTACGACCTGCGCCTCTACAAGCAGCTCACCATCAGCCGCGACACCGTTCCGCTGAATTCGCCATTCAGCATCACTGCACTGATTGCCAACTTCGGAGACAGCAGCTATGCCGGAGCCTACGCCATGGGCGTATACAAGAGTGACGGCAGCTTTGTCGGCTACATGGACACCAAAAACAACCGCACGCTCGAAAACGGCTATTATGATTCCATAGTGTTCTCCACCACCGGCATGTCCGCCCTGAGCGACGGCATCTACTACGCCAAGGCCTTCTACAAGAAAGGTGAAGGCTGGAAGGAGATTAACGGCGGCAACTACACCAACAAGCTCACCTTCTTTGTAGGTACCGGAGCCAGCATGGAATACGACCTCCGGCTTTACAGCGCGCTGAATGCAAGCAGCGAGCCGGTTCCTGTCGGGAACGCCTTCTACATTTACAGCTCTATCGGCAACTATGATGTAAAGGACTTCAACGGGACCATAGCAGTCAACATTTATAACGAGGACGGCACCCAGATGGGTGTTTACGGACAGACAAAAATCGGGGAGCCGCTGCAGGCTGGCAAGTATGTCCCCAACTTCAAATGCAACTTCAACGCCGACCACGGGCTGCCGGCAGGCACCTACATTGCAAGCCTTGTCTACACGACCGATGAGGATGAGACATGGCACCTGATCGGTGACGGCAACTACACCAACAGGCTCGTGTTCCGCATCTCCGACGGCAGCGGATATATCATGAAGCTATACAGCCCGCTGAAAATAAGCGCCGATCCCGTTCCCTACAACTCGGCCTTCAACATCACGGTCTCCATCCTCAACCAGGGTGAGGACGCCTACTCCAACGGCAAGCTGGCAATGGGCATTTTCGACACGCAGGACAATCTGGTCGGTTTTGTCCAGACCTATGAGAACATCTCACTGGGCATCCACAAATATTTCAACAACGTCAGATTCTCAACCAACGGAATGCCTGAGCTTGTGGCCGGTGGCAGCTATGTCGCCAAGGCATGCATGTACAACAACAAGACAAACGCATGGGACGTCGTGCTGAGCGGAAACTACATCAATGCATTACCCTTCAGCATCAAGCAGGGGGTCGGCATTGCGGAAGCAACCACCGGCAACGGCAAGCCCTACCCCAACCCCACCACAGGAATTGTCACACTCAAACTGAATGGCGGAACCACCACCATAAAGGTGACGGATGCGGTCGGAAGGCTTCTTTTCACAGAGACCGCCGGTGAGGGCGAACACACCATCGACCTTAGCGGTTTCAGCGAGGGAATCTATTTTGTGCGCACAATCTGCGGGACATCCGTTACAACCCATAAGGTAATCAAACTGTAACAGTACCGAATAATGAAAGATGTCCGCTGCCTGCCCGCCCTTCTTGTTCTGATCTGCCTCACGGCCATGCCCCTATACGGACAGCACGCCTGCAGGCTGAGCGGCTGGGTTAGGGATTCGGTCAGCGAAAAGCCCCTTTCAGGCGCCCATATCTACATAGAGCAGACAGCACAAGGAACCACGACGGCAGACAACGGGAGCTACACCCTGCAGACGGACACAGGCACATTTTCAGTGCGTGTGTCATACATCGGATACCAGACCCGTACCATAACCATTCGGATGCAGCAGCGCAACCAGCAGCTGAACATTCTGCTATGCCCGAAGGATTTCATAGGTCAGACCATCACCGTCACCGACAGGCGCATACGCCAGCATGTGGAGGAGAGCCAGATGGGAAGGACGGAACTCCACATGGAGGAGGTGCGGAAAATGCCCGCCTTTTTCGGGGAGAACGATGTGCTTAAGAGCATCCAGCTGCTGCCCGGAATCCAAAGTTCCGGCGAAGGCAATTCCGGATTCCATGTGCGTGGCGGCGGCATCGACCAGAACCTGATTCTTCTGGACTACACCAAACTGTACAACGTGGGGCATCTTTTCGGATTCTTTTCCGTATTCAACGCCGATGCGGTGCAGTCTGCGGAGATGATGAAGGGGGACATTCCTGCCGAATATGGGGGACGTCTCTCCTCCGCCTTAAAAGTGAGCAGCCCTAACGGGAACGACAGAAATTACCGTGGAAAAATCGGCATCGGGCTTATCTTCTCCAACCTCTTTGTCGAAGGGCCGATTGTAAAGGAGAAAGCCTCTTTTCTGCTGGCGGGAAGACGCACCTACGTGGATGCGCTGATCCAGCCCTTTCTGAAGGAGACCTCCTCCATGAAGGGCATGAAATTCTATTTTTACGACCTTAACGGGAAGATCACCTGGAAAATCAATCCAAACAACCACCTCTTCCTTACAGCCTACAACGGCTCCGACGCATATGGCTTCCGGACCAACGGAGGTGCAGTCAGCTCGTTTTTCCAATGGGACAACACATCCGCTTCACTCCAATGGTGGCATTTTTTCAGCGCGAACAGCAGCATGACCAGCCTCTTTTCGGTGACAGACTACAATTTCTACACCGACATGGAGATGGAGATATACAAGATAACAGCAGTATCCGGCATACGCGACTATCAGTTCAGGAGCGATGTGGACAAACGCATCGGGAAACATGATTTCCATTATGGTGCAGAATACACGTTCCACCATTTCACGCCGAACAACTACGAGGCCTATTCCGGGGACTACCGGATGGAGCTGCAGGAGCGCGAGGCGATGTTCGCACACGACGCCGCCGCATTCGCATCCGCGCAGCTGGTTCTTGGCAGGCGCTGGAAGGCACAGGCCGGACTGCGTTTTTCCTATTTCCAGCATACCGGCCCGTATAACCAATACGTGCTGAATGAAATCGGCCAGGTTGTGGACACCATCTTCACCCCTGCCGGAAAGCGCATAAAGGACTATATGGGGCTTGAGCCGCGCATTTCGCTGCGCTATGCGGTGGATTCAAACAAGTCCATCAAGGCGGCGTACAACCACTGCTACCAGTATGTGCAGCAGGTGAGCCTCTCAAGCATATCACTGCCGACCGACGCCTGGATACCCTCCACGGAGAGCACCATGCCCCAATCGTGCGACCAGGTTGCGATCGGATGGTTCCAGAACTTTCCCAAACAGGATCTTACCGCCTCAATGGAGGCATATTACAAGAAGATGCACCATCTTACCGAATACAAGGCGGGATATTCCCCCTACAACGAGGCGGCATACGGCTATTCGGACCCTTACACGCAAGGCGACGGCTGGTCTTACGGCCTGGAATGGTTCGCCCAGAAGAACAGCGGACGCTGGAAAGGCTGGTTGGGGTATACCCTTTCATGGTCGTACAGGCAGTTTGAGCAGCTGAACAGCGGGAAGGTCTTCTGCGCAAAGAACGACCGGCGCCATGACGTTTCGCTGATGCTGGCCTACGACATCCTGCCACAGCTGACGGCATCCCTCGTTTGGGTCTATGCCACCGGCAACACGATGACGGTGCCTGTAGGCTACTATTTTGTGGGTTACAATCTGGTTGTGGAATACAGCGGGACAAATGCCTACAGGATGGATCCGTACCATCGGATGGATTTTTCGCTGAGCTGGCTGTTCCGCCGGACGGAGCACTGCGAGCACAGCCTGCAATTCTCGGTTTACAATCTCTATAACCGTAAGAATCCGTTCTTTATCAGCATTCAGACCACCATGGATGGCGAGGATATGACCAAGATGGCGCTGCAGAGCCAGGCCTACCAGATGTCGCTGTTCCCCATCCTGCCCTCCCTCTCCTGGAACGTGAAGTTCAAATAGCTTCCTTACACCACATCCACCGCAAGGGCGGCAAGGCTGACGATCACGTTGGGGGCTTCAAGGAGTTTGTTGGCGGCCGCCTCCATCGTGGAGCCGGTGGTGATGACATCGTCCACCAGCAGCAGATGTTTTCCGGCAATCCGCGCCGGATCCGGCACGGCAAACACCGTGCACACATTCTCCCACCGCTGCAACGCGGAACGCTTCGTCTGGGTTGAGGTGGCAACCTGCCGCACCAGCACATCAGGCCATACGGGCCTCTCCAACGCCATGGCGATGCCGGCGGCAATCTCCTCACTCTGGTTATAGCCGCGCAGACGGAGTTTTTTCGGATGCAACGGTATCGGCACTATCGCATCCACCGTGAGGAACTGCGGATTCTGCCGCAGCTCCTCCCCCAGCATCCGTCCGAAATAGCGTCCGATATCCGGACGGTTCTTATATTTGAGGTGATGTATCAGGGACTGCACGCCCCCACCCTTCTTGAACTTGAAAAGTGCCGCCGCCGCAACAACAGGCACACGGCCCCAAAAGAGCCTTTCGGTGGGGTTTGGCGAAAAGAGGCTGTCTTCGGTGCGGGGAAGATGAATGGAGCAATTTGTGCAGACGCAGCGTTCGTTCCGCATAAGGACCGCCCCGCAGGCGGGGCAATATTCCGGGTAAAAGAGGGAAAGGAAATCTCCAATCCATTGAAGGGAAGTGTGTTTCATTTGATTACATTTTTTAAGGGCACATTTTTTCTTTTTTGCAAAAGTATAAAAAAAAATGATGTGTACGACAATACTTTTTTTCTGTGGGAAAACACCCTTTGGCATTGTTTTTTCAACTATTTTTGCATTTTGTATCATTTTATGCGAAAACAAAGAGAATATGGCAAATAACGAAGAACTTTTCAAGAAAATCATCGCCCATGCGAAGGAGTACGGGTTCATTTTCCCCTCCAGCGAGATATACGACGGTCTCAGCGCAGTCTACGACTACGGGCAATACGGTTGTGAACTGAAGAACAACATCAAGCAGTACTGGTGGAAAGCCATGGTGAACCTGCATGAGAACATTGTCGGCATCGACAGCGCGATATTCATGCACCCCACCATCTGGAAGGCCTCCGGCCATGTCGATGCCTTCAACGACCCGCTGATCGACAACAAGGACAGCAAGAAACGCTACCGTGCAGACGTGCTGGTGGAGGACTACCTGCAAAAAATAGAGGACAAGATTAACAAGGAGGTGGAGAAGGCGGCCAAACGCTTCGAGAATTTCGATGAGCAGATGTTCCGCTCCACCAACGCGCGTGTGCTGGAGCACCAGAAGAAATACGACGAGGTTCACAGCCGCTTTGCGGAATGCATGGAAAAGAGCGACTGGACCGGCCTGAAGGCTCTGATTGAGGAGCTGGAGATTGCCTGCCCCATTTCCGGCACCCGCAACTGGACCGATGTGCGCCAGTTCAACCTGATGTTCGCCACCCAGATGGGCTCCGTCGCTGAGGGTACCGACACAATTTACCTGCGTCCGGAGACGGCACAAGGCATTTTTGTGAACTACCTGAACGTGCAGAAGACCGGAAGGATGAAGATCCCCTTCGGCATCGCGCAGATCGGCAAGGCCTTCCGCAACGAGATTGTGGCGCGGCAGTTCATCTTCCGCATGAAGGAGTTCGAGCAGATGGAGATGCAGTTCTTTGTCCGTCCGGGAGAGGAGCTGAAATGGTTCGACTATTGGAAGAACGAGCGCATCCGCTGGCATGAGTCGCTTGGCATGGAGGCCTCCTGCTACCGCTTCCACGACCATGAGAAGCTGGCCCACTACGCCAACGCCGCCACCGACATCGAATTTGACTTCCCATTCGGATTCAAGGAGTTGGAGGGCATCCACTCCCGCACAGACTTCGATTTGAAGGCGCACCAGCAGTATTCCGGCAAAAAGCTGCAATATTTCGATCCGGAGACCAACGAAAGCTATGTGCCATACGTGATTGAGACCTCAATCGGTGTGGACAGGATGTTCCTTGCAGTCTTCAGCCATGCCTACCGCGAGGAGACCCTCCCCGACAACAGCACCCGCACGGTGCTGAAGATTCCGGCAATACTTGCTCCTGTGAAGGTGGCTGTACTGCCTTTGGTCAAGAAGGACGGCCTGCCCGAAAAGGCACGCGAGATACTTAAGCCGCTGCAATACCGCTACAACTGCCAGTACGACGAAAAGGACGCCATCGGACGCCGCTACCGCCGTCAGGATGCAATCGGCACCCCCTTCTGCATCACCGTGGACAACCGGACGCTTGAGGACGACACTGTCACCTTGCGCGACCGCGACACCATGGAGCAGGAACGCATCGCCATACCGGAAATTGAAAAACGTCTTGAACAACTCATGAAATGCACCCTTTAACGCCATGCTGTCAATCATAGTCGCAATCGGAAAAAATTATGAGATCGGCCGGAAAAACCAGCTGCTCTGCCATCTGCCGGACGATTTGAAGCACTTCAAGCGCACAACGGCCGGACACGCCGTGCTGATGGGCGAGAACACATGGTTCTCCCTGCCGAAGCGTCCGCTGCCTAACCGCCGCAACATTGTGCTCACGTTAGAAAAGGACAAAAGCTACGAAGGGGCTGAAATGGCCTACTCCATCGAAGAGGCGATGCGGCTCTGCCCGTCCGAAGAGGAGGTTTTCATCATGGGCGGCGCATCCATATACCGGCAGTTCTTCCCCTTGTGCGACAAGCTGTACATCACGCGGATGCAGGCGGAATTCCCTGACGCGGATGTCTTTTTTCCACAAATTGACGAAAAGGACTGGCAGCTCGTTTCCGAAGAGCCGCACCCTGCGGACGAAAACCACTGCTGCGCATTCACATTCCAAGTATATGTAAAAAGAAAAAACGGATAGCCATGAACAAAAGCATCAGAACATTAGTGATAATGCTGGCGGCCTTCGCCAGTGTACAGGCCTTCGGCCAGAAAAAGGGGGAATCATTTGATCTCTCTTTCATTCCTGTAAGCGAACAGACAAAACTGATAACCTACCAGGATGTCGTCCCGATGAAATCGGAGCCTGCAGTATTGTATGATCGCGCATTTGAATGGGTGAACTTCTTTTTCCAGAACCCCACCAAAGTCATACAGACAGCCGACAAGGAAAAGGGGGTTATCGTATGCCGCAGCAACATGAAAATACACACTCTTGCCAAGGACGGGAAGACCACGGTCATGGCCGGTGTCGTGACTTACGAACTGCGCATAGAGCTGCGTGACGGACGCTACCGCTACACAATCACCAACTTCACCTGCAAGAACGGGCAGGTCACCCAACCCTGCGAGCAGTGGCTGGACAAAGACAAGCCGGAATGGACACCTGTACGATACGGCCATCTGAATGAAATTGACACCCATATTAAAACCTTGATAGAAAGCCTTGAAGAAGGCATGGGGGCAAAAGAGGAGTTCAAAGACGACTGGTAGCATGAACAGGCCGGAGAGCGAATGCGAACTGCAGGAGCAGCTGCTTTCGGAAGAAGGCTGCACCCTGATGCTGTACAACGACAACACCAACACCTTTGATTTTGTCATTGACAGCCTGATGGAATGCTGCGGCCACAGCTATGAGCAGGCGCTGCAATGCACCTGGATCGCACACTGCTTCGGCAAATGCGACGTGAAGCACGGCGGATATGAGCGGCTGGCACCGATAGCCGAAAAACTCACCCTTCGTGGACTGACGGTCAAAATAATCTGAGGAGGGAGGATGGGAAAGGCTGCAAAACATACCAGACGGCTGTTCCGGACAATTATCGGAGTGGTGCTGTTCGCAGCCATCCTGCTGTTTGTGACCGGTCTGGTGTTCATGATCCCCTCCGTGCAGACCAAAGCCGCCCGGAAAGCCGCCGCAATCCTCTCCGAAGAATTGCAGACAAAAATAGCCATTGAAAAGCTCCGGCTATACTGGAACCTTGATTTCAGCGTGGAGGGGCTTTGCATCGAAGACCGTCACCAGCAGCCGATGTTTGCCGCAAGCAGCCTGAAAGGCAGTCTCCCCCACCACAACCGTTCACAAAGGACTTGGCGCTTCAACAGTATGGAGGTTGAAAATCTGCTGGTATACAACGCAAAATACAAGGACGAGCCGGAAAACAACATGAAGTTCCTGTTCGCCTTCTTCGCCTCCGACAAGGAGAAAAAGCCGGTAAAACTGCTGTTTGAAGATGTGAAGCTGAAAAACGGCACATACATCTGGTATCACGAACAGCGCTGCAAGGAGGATGTCGAAGGCGTGTGGAACTATGACCACATCCGCCTGCAGCAGATTGACGCCGACATCAGCAGCATAACAGTGGCCGACGGGGAATGCCTGCTGGAGATAAGCCACCTCGACTGCAGGGAACATTCCGGCTTTACAATCAGCGACCTGCAGACCATGCTGACTGTCTCCAGCAAAAAACTGTATTTGGAAAACACCACCTTCGACGCAATCGGCGGCAGCCACATTGACATGGATTTCCGCTTCGACTTCGACAGCTGGAAGCAATATTCCGACTTTGAGGACAGCGTCCTTTTCCGCTGCCAGCTGCGCCCATCACTGCTCCACACCACCGATCTGACATATTTTTCCCCTGCCCTGCATGGAATAGAGCCGGTTGCCGTCCGGTTGCAGGGCAAGGTTGACAACAGCCTTTCACATTTGGAGATAAAGCAGTTCGCCTGTCACCTGAACGACAGCACGCACCTCCGCGGCAACCTCTATACTGAGGGGATCCGCAATGCCCGCACCGCCCGCTGGGACGCACAGATCGACGGCCTTTCGGTCGCATTGCAGCAAATCGAGGGGTTCCATCTGCCGGGAGGAAAAACAGTCAGCCTGCCGGATGAGCTGCGGCATTGGATTGTGCGCGAAGGGGTCGCGGATTTCCATGGACGCTTTGACGATTTCACCGCCGACGTGGAGGCCACCGGCAACATGGGGACTCTCCGTGCCTCCGGCATCTACCGCAACAACGAGGAGGCCAACCATTTCCATGCACGTTTCCAGACGCAGGGGCTTCCGCTGCAGCCGCTGCTCCACAGCCCCATGCTCGGTGCGCTCACATCCCAGGGTGAAATAAGCGGGACAGCCTCCACAGTGGAGGACTTCCGCGTGGACATCCACTCGATAGCAATCAACGACAGGCCTGTACATAAGGTGAAGATCACAGGCGACATGGAGGATGACCGGATCGGCTTCCAGCTGACCGCCGCAGACTCGGAGCTGCAGACAGACATGAAAGGCTTTGTGGAGCTGGGTGAGGAGAACATCTTCTACGCCGTCGGCGACATACAACGCCTTAACCTGAGCGCATTCCACCTTATGGATGCCGATTCGGAGGCTGTGGTCTCACTGCACGCGCGCGCAGAACTGACCGGACGTCCGGACAATGGGCTGTCCGGCATGGTTGGTGTCAGCCGGGCCTCAATGACCGTGGACGGACGCACCGAACGCATACCGGGTTTCCAGCTTCACACGAATCCGACCTCCGACGGGGAGCAGGACATCCTGCTGCAATCCGTACCGCTGCAGGCATCCCTGAACGGGAAGGTGCGGCTTGCGGACATATATCCATGCATAATGCAGCTGCTGCAGCAATACGTTCCGCACATTGCCAGCAGTCCACTCTCCCCTTTGCCCGACTCCACGGCATTCGCCATCTCGCTTAAAATGAAACAGGAGATCCCGCTTTTGGAGATGCTGATGCCAAACATACGCATTGGAGCCGGATGCACCGCCAACGCCAGATATTCGGCGCTCACCGATGACTGGAGCATGCAGGCGCAGCTCCCTTCAATAGGACTTTGGCAGACCACCATGTCGGACTGCCGCCTTGAAAGCGACAGATATACTGACACACTCCGTCTGACAGCAGAATGCGGAAAGTTTGTCTGGAGCAGTTCGGACAGCATGTCACAGCTGCAGAACATCAAGATGCAGACCGACCTGTTCCGCGACACCGCGCTGTTCAGGCTTCACAACAAACCGGAAAGCGGCCGGGAACAGCCATTCCTGGATCTTGGCGGATTTTTGCGGTTCGAGAAAGTCGGGCAGTGCATACTCCAACTGCAAAATGGACTGCTATGCCTGCACGAGAACCCGTTTGTTCTGGACACCGGCAACGAAATCATAATAGAAAAGGGCAATCTGCAGATACGGCATTTCCAGCTGCAATCCGACCAGCAGCTGATAGCTGTTGAGGGGGAACATTCCAAGAACGGCAAAAGCAGGATACAAGGCCATATCAGGAGCCTGCGGCTCTCAGAGCTGGAACCGCTGATTTCGCCTTACGGAATCGCATTGGACGGCACTGCTAATGGGGAGATCCGGTTGGGCAGCCAGTCTGACAAGTTACAGCTCTACACAATATTGAATATCGATTCGCTTGTTTTCAACGAAGTCACATACGGACATCTGGACAGCAAGGCGCAATGGTCCGCCCAGGAGGATATGATCCGGCTGCAGGCCAAACTGTTCCCTCTGCAGGACTCGGCACCCACCATCCACCTGCACGGAAACTACCGTCCAGAAAACAAGCATATTGACCTTAACGGGGAAATCCGGACCTTCAACCTGCATGCAATAGCCCCATATCTCACCTCCTTCGCCACCGACGTGGAAGGCACAGCATCCGGAAAACTGCATCTGTCCGGCCCGCTGCAGCGCACCTCCCTCACAGGAAACCTCTTCATAGAGGACGCACTGATGAGGATTGGCTACATAAACACTTTGTATCATATTAAAAACCAAAATATAAAGATACAGGATTCGGCCTTCCTGCTCCAAGATCTCCAATGCACCGACATCCAGGGGCATCCGGCATATCTGAACGGAATTGTAAGCCACAGGCAGCTTAAGCGATGGGGCGTGCGCTTAGACATCAAAACCGACAACACATTAGTGCTTAACACCGACTACCGCGATAACGACCTGTTCTACGGCAAAGCCTATGGCACCGGCACCGTCCGGCTGAGGCTGCTGCCACAAGGGGATTTCTACATTTCAGGGGACATGCGCACCGAAAAGCAGACCTATATCTCCGTGATGCTCAACAAAGGGGCCAGCATTGAGAAGCATCAGTCCTACATTGTGTTCGAAAAGCCATACTCCCTGTCAAAGGAGAGCGACACCCTGGAGAGCGGCAGCTCACATACAGCCAAGACACATCTGCGCTTCAACCTTAACGTCACTCCCGACGCCACCCTCAAGGTTGTGCTCGACCCCTCCATCGGCGGCACAATCATAGGCAACGGCACAGGCAGCATCCGCATGGAGCTGCAACCGGACAGACCGTTTGAAATGTATGGCGGCTACACCCTCTCCGAAGGCAACATCGACCTCGCCCTCGGCAACGTCTTCACACGCACACTCTCCATCGAGAACGGCAGCACAATCAATTGGAACGGCCAGCCGGACAAAGGCGAGATGAACGTCCGTGCAATCTACACCACAAAAACATCCATTACAAGCCTGCTGGGTGAATCATCTGTGACATCATCCTACCGCTCCGTGCCGGTCTCCACAGGGCTGCGTCTGAAGGGCGAACTGCTCAATCCGGAGTTTGATTTCGACATCCGTCTGGACAACGTCGACGAATCGATACGCTCGATGGTCTACAACACCCTTGACACCACCGACAAGGAGAACATGTTCCGACAGGCATTCTCCCTGATGCTGTTGGGCCGCTTCGACGTGCAAAATCCTGATGGGGAGAACAACGTCAACTACGGCATCGGCTATTCCCTGAGCGAGCTCTTCTCGCATTATCTCCAGAAGACAGTCTCCACCCTTACCGACAACGTGAATGTGGGATTCATGTACCGCCCGGGCGACGGTGTCACCAACGGGGACGAATACAACATCCAGCTCTCCACCAACCTTATGGAGAACCGGTTGGTCATCCGCGGCAATCTGGACATCTATGGGGACAACAACGGGCAGAACGAACGGCAGGCGGTGGCCGGCAACGTGGTGGGCGACATCATTTTCGAATACAAGATTACAAGCGACGGCTCGCTCCGCATAAAGGCCTTCAACATGGCCAACTACTACGATGTGCTCTCCGCCGCCTATTCCGATGTCCCCTACTACCAGGGCATCGGCTTCTCATTCACCAAGGATTTCGACAACCTGAAAGGACTCTTCTCCCGGAACAGGAAATAAAAAAAAGCGGCCTTGCGGCCGCCCAATGACTAAACACAATTCTTAACAGTTTAGTCTCCCAATGTGGCAACCATTACCGCCTTGATGGTGTGCATGCGGTTTTCGGCCTCGTCGAAAACGATCGAGTTCTCGCTCTCGAACACCTCCTCGGTCACCTCAATGCCGTCCAAGCCGAACTGTTTGTTCACATCGCGTCCAACCTGCGTCTCCAAGTTGTGGTAGGCGGGCAGGCAGTGCATGAACTTGCAGTGCGGATTGCCGGTGTTCTTCATCATCTGTGCGTTCACCTGGAACGGCATAAGCATGTCGATGCGCTCCTTCCAAACCTCGGCGGGCTCGCCCATGCTCACCCAAACGTCGGTGTAGATGAAGTCGCAGCCCTTCACGCCCTTAACGGGATCGTCGGTCACTGTAACCTTTGCGCCGGTCTCCTTGGCGATTTTCTTGCACTCCTTCACCAACCATGCCTCCGGCTGGAGCTTTTTCGGGGCGATGATGCGCACATCCATGCCCATCTTTGCGCCACCGACCATCAGGCTGTTGCCCATGTTGAAGCGGGCGTCGCCGACGTATGCGAAGGTAACCTGGCTCAGGGGCTTGTCAACATGCTCCTGCATGGTGAGGAAGTCGGCCAGAATCTGGGTGGGATGGCTCTCGTTGGTCAGGCCGTTCCACACAGGCACGCCTGCGTATTTGGCCAGCTCCTCAACGGTCTCCTGCTTGAAGCCGCGGTACTCGATGCCGTCGAACATGCGACCCAGCACGCGGGCGGTGTCCTTCATGCTCTCCTTTACGCCAATCTGGCTGCCGGTGGGTCCCAGATAGGTGACATGCGCCCCCTGGTCCTTCGCGCCAACCTCAAAGGCGCAGCGTGTGCGGGTGGAGGTCTTCTCAAAAATCAGGGCGATGTTCTTGCCCTTCAGGGTCGGTTGTTCGGTGCCGGTGTATTTGGCGCGCTTCAGGTCGCGGGCCAGATCCAGCAGATAGTTCAGTTCTTTCGGGCTGAAGTCTAAAATCTTCAGGAAATTACGGTTTCTTAAGTTGTAAGCCATACGATTATTGTTTTTGTGTTTGTTCGGAATGTAAAAAGAGTTTAAGGGGTTTAAGAGTTTAAGAGTTTAAGAGTTTAAAAGTTTAAGGGGTTTAAGAGTTTAAGAGTTTAAGAGTTTAAGAGTTTAAGGGGTTTAAGGGGTTTGAGAGTTTGAGGGGGTTGGGGGGTTAGTAGATTTGGTATTTGTTGCGTTGGTGGAGGTAGAGCAGCATGGTGATTACGCCGATTGGCGTGGTGATGGCGCCGACAATCAGCAGGATATTCCAACCGGGCCAATGGTACAACCAGAACAGGAACCCTATCAGCAGAACACTCAAGCCCCATCCTAAAAGCTTGATGGAGAAGTTCCAGATCGGACGAAGACGGGCGTTCGCATCCTCATCCTTTTCTATAGGTTTATATGGCAGATTCGACAGAATAAGATAGGCGGTCAGGGCGAGTGTGGCCAGCCCCATTATCAGAAGATAGTCACCATACTGGATTCCGGACAGCTTCATCACTCCTCCCGCAATGCTGGCGATAACGCCGATGACAGTTATTTTCTTGCCAAAGGAGAAAAAGGCCGGAGAATTCTTTATTTCCTCAAAATTGTTTTCCATATCCTGATTATTTTACAATACGTGTTCCGCAGGCAGGGTTTTCAAGCTGCCCGGCCTCGGTGATGATGCAGGTGCCGCCGCACTGCTCCACAAAGCGGATGGCCGCCCGTATTTTCGGTGCCATGGAGCCTTCGGTGAACTGCCCCTCCTCCAGATATTTCTGCGCCTCTGCAATGGTAATCACATCCAATGCCTTCTCATCTGGTTTGCGGAAGTTGATGTAGACCTTCGGCACGTCGGTAAGGATGTAGAACTCGTCGGCATGAAGCTTGGTGGCCAAAAGTGCGGAGGAGAGATCCTTGTCAATGACAGCCTCCACGCCCTTGATAATGCCGTTGTCGATGATGACCGGCACGCCGCCGCCGCCGACGGTTATTACAATGTGTCCGGCATTGGCCAGCATCTCAACAGCGGGGACATTAAGTATGTCCTTGGGTGCAGGCGAGGCCACCACCCTTCTCCAGCCGTTACCCTTGGGATCCTCCCTGAAGATGGTTCCGGGATGCTCCTCAATGAACGACTCCATCTGTTTCTGCTTGAAATAGCGTCCGATCGGTTTGGTCGGATTGACAAAAAGAGGGTCGTTCTGATCCACCACCACCTGCGTGATGATGCCCAGCACCTCCTTTTCAATCCCGTGACGTTTCAACACGTTGCGGAAGCCCTGCTCAATCAGGTAGCCGATGGAACCCTGGGTCTCCGCCACACAGAAATCAAGCGGCATGGCCACCACGCCGGAAACGCGGTTGGCCATCTCGTGCTGCAGAAGCACATTGCCCACCTGCGGCCCGTTGCCGTGACCGATGACTATTTTGTACCCCGCCTTTACCAACGGGATGACCGATTCGCAGGTTTCCTCCACATTGGCCAGCTGCTCCTGATAGAAACCCTCCTGTCCGCTACGTAATAAGGCATTGCCTCCGAAAGCGATAACTGCTGTCTTGCTCATATTTTCCTTTTAAGATATAGAAGTGCAAAAGTAGTACTTATTTCAATATGCCAGAGGATTTCTCCAATTTTTTTGCCTGATCGAGCCTGATGCGCTCACCTTTGTAGAAAGCTATGACAAAGGCATCCTTGTAACCCTTTTCACGGACCAGTTCAAGCACCGGAAGCACAGATTCATACGTAGGTTCCTCGCCGGCAGTGTAGACAAACACCGAACCGCTGGGGCGGCACTGCACCTTCGGCAGGCCGCGGAAGGCGTAATCGTCCGCAGGCTTCTGCACCGAGGAGGCGGCAAACTGTATCTTATACACCAGATCGGGGTTCACTGCGGTAACAGGCTTCGGCTGCACGGCTGCGGAATCTGCGACAACGGAAGTGTCCGCCGGATTCTTTTCGGCAGCAACCTTGCCATCCACCGGGGCGGATAAGCCGCCATTTTCAACAATCATCTGATTGACCGCCTTGTAAATTGATCTGCTCATTTCGTTTTTGCCCTTTTCGGAAAGGAGGTATGCCTCCTCTTCCTTGTGGCTCAGGAAACCTAGCTCTATCAGCACGCTGGGCATGGTGGTGCGCCACAGTACCAGGAAAGGGGCCTGCTTCACGCCACGGTCGTTCCGGTGCAGATCGTTCGTGAAGCACTTCTGCACCGATGAGGCGAAATGCGTGCTCTGTGTCAGATGGGCGTTCTGCAGCAGCGAAAAGATAATGTATGATTCGGGGGAATATGGGTCAAAACCCTCATAGTTGTTCTCGTAGTCCGTCTCCTTAAGGATGGCGGCGTTCTCCTTCTGCGCCACCGCCATGTTCGCGTTGGTCTTGTCCATACCCATCACAAAGGTCTCCGCCCCATGCGCGGTGGCGTTGGCAGCGGTGTTGCAGTGGATGGAGATGAACAGGTCCGCCTTGTTCTTGTTGGCGATTTCGGCACGCTTGTACAATTCAATGAACACGTCGGTGCTGCGGGTGTAGATAACCTTCACCTCCGGATGCTGCTTCTGGATAAGTTTGCCAAGCCGCAGCGCGACATCGAGCACCACCTTGCTCTCATGGCTGCCCGAAAGCCCCACCGCACCGGGGTCGTGTCCGCCATGGCCCGGATCAATCACAATTGTACGGATTGGACCGGCTACCGTCCAACCGGATAGCAGCGGCATCAGGAAGAAAGCGAAAAGGCACGCAAAAAATCTGTACTTCATCTGACTTCGTTTATTAATATTTTTCGTACTTTTGCAATTTGCAATTACTGCAAATTGGGTACAAAATTAGACAATTTGACAACATATTTTATTTAAAAAAATAGAATTGTATAAACAGCTGTTTGTGAAATATTTGTTTATCCTCCTATGGATACTGCCGCTGATGCCGGGCTCCAACGACGGCACAGCAAGGGCGCAAAACAGCGATACAATTCGCCCTAAAAAGGAATTTCCGCTTTCAAAAGAGGCACTGAAAGAGACCATTCGCTACGAAGCTGCGGATTCGGTCAGGATCGACCTCAAAGGCAAGCGCGCCACCCTCTTCAACAAGACAAAAGTCCTTTACGGGGACATCGAGCTGACATCCGACCGCATCCACATGAACCTCGACAGCCAGGTGGTGTATGCAACAGGCGCACCTGATTCGAACGGAGTGATGCAGGGCAAGCCGGTTTTCAAGCAGAAAGCCTCCACATTCTACTCCAACGGCATCCGGTACAACCTTCAGAGCAAACAGGGCGTGGTATACAATGTGATCACGCAGGAGGGCGACGGGATGCTGCACGGGGAGGTCATCAAAAAGGTGAACGATTCCGTCACATTTGTGCGGCGCGGCGTCTACACCACCTGCAACCTGGAGCATCCGCACTTCGGCTTTGTCTTCACCAAAGGCAAAGTGATTCCGAACGAGGTCATAGTCACAAAATTCATCCATCCGGAGATTCGTGACATACCGATACCTGTCGGCCTGCCCTTCAGCCTGCTGCCGAACAGTGCGAAAAAAAGGAAGAACGGGATACTCACCCCATCCTACGGCGAGTCGGCGGAACTTGGCTTCTACCTGCAGGGGTTCGGCCTCTACTACGCCTTCAACGACTGCATCGACCTCGCCCTCACCACCGACCTCTACCTGCGCGGCTCGTTCGCCGTCAACCTGAACTCGAACTACTACCGGCGCTACAAATACAAGGGAAACTTCTATACCTCCTATAGCCTGACACGCCGGGGCGAGCCCAAGACCCCAACCTTCTACACCGCACAGGATGTCCGCGTGACATGGAAGCACAGCCAGGACAGCAAGGCACACCCGACCAACCGTTTTTCAGCCGACGTCAACTACCAGACAAGCTCCTACAACAAGAACAACATCACCGACCTTAACAACTATGTGAACAGCAACTACAACTCCACCGTGAGCTTCTCCACCTCATTCGGAAGCCTGCACAGCCTGGGGGTGAACGCCAGCCTTTCGCAGAATGTCTCCACAGGGGTGATGAACCTGAACCTGCCCAACGTCAACTACAACATAAGCACCTTCTACCCGCTCCGGCGCAAGGAGATTGTGGGCAAGATACGCTGGTATGAGAACATTTCGCTCTCCTACAACCTCAGCATGAGCAACAGCGTGCAGACCACCGACTCGCTCTTCATGAAACCGGCCATGTTCGACCAGATGCGCAGCGGCATGACCCATTCCATCCCCCTCTCCTCCACAATCAAAGTGCTGAAGCATATAGACTGGAACAACACCCTCAGCTGGACAGAAAACTGGCAGTTCAAGGGGGCCTACCGCCGCTTCGCCGGCACCGACAGCCTGAACCAGGCGATCATCGCCCGCGACACGGTTTTCGGATTTTTCGCCACCCACCAGATGTCCTACTCCTCCACGCTGCGCACCACCCTCTACGGGATGTTCCAATACAGGGGCAATTGGCTGAAGGCGATGCGGCACGAGATCACACCATCGGCCAGCTTAACCTACACCCCATTCATCAACCGGCGCATTTTCGACTCATATCTGGATTCAACCACGGGGCAGACCATCACATACGCGCCAATCGAGGGGTTCCTTTACGGCACGCCTGCCGACCGCAGCAGCGCATTCGCAAGCTTCAGCATCGGCAACAAGCTGGAGATGAAGGTCCGCAAGCGGAAGGACACCACGGAGAACGGCATGGAGAAGGTGACGCTGCTTGAGAACTTCAACATTTCGACCTCCTACAACATGATGGCCGATTCGATGAACTGGACACCCGTCACAGTTTCGGGACGGACCACGCTCTTCAAAAAAATCTACATTAATTTCAACATCTACCTTGACCCATACGTCATCAGCGACGCGGGCATACGCACAAACCGGTTTGAATGGAATGAGAACCACAGGCTCTTCCGCCTCTCCTCCACCGCCGCCAACCTCAGTTTCAGCTACCAGCTGAGCCCCTCCAACTTCAAGCATTGGAACACGGGCGGAACGGCCTTCAACTGGAACTTGTCGTTCTCCTACTCGCTGAACTATAATCTTTCTGACAACTACAACTATTATAACATGCTGGTTCTGGACCGCAACCGCTACAACAAGACCGTCACCAACACCGTCAACATAAACGGGCGTGTCGATGTGACCCGCAAATGGGCGGTCGGCTTCACCTCCGGATACGACTTCACAACCAAGAAGGTCTCCGCCTCCTCATTCGACATAACGCGCGACCTGCACTGCTGGACAATGGCATTCCAGTGGCGGCCCTTCGGCTACTACCGCGGTTTCCAGTTCCACATCAACGTGAAGGCAAGCACCCTCCAGAGCCTGAAATGGAACGTGAACAAGGACTACACCAATTATTAAACCCCATCATAATGAAACAACACCGCATTGTAATGAAAACACGGACAAAAACACTCGTCATCCTGCTGACCCTCATGCTGCTCCCATGGGCGGGCGGCGCACAGTCAAAAGTGCAGACCACCGATTTCCCGGCCCGCGACTACGGCGACAAGGGGGACGGCATCACCCTGAACACGCAGGCCATCCAGAAGGCCATCGACGCGGCCAACGCCAACGGCGGCGGAAGAGTCGTGATTGAACCCGGGCGGCATGTCTGCGGCACGCTCTACCTGAAGAGCAACGTCACGCTGCACCTTGAGGAGGGCGCGACCCTGCTGGGTTCGCTCAATCCGCTGGACTATGTGAAGGACCCCTACTGCCGCTGGACCTCATTCATCTTCGCCATCAAACAGCATGATGTGGCCATCACCGGCAAGGGCGTTATCGACTGCCGAGGCATTGAGGTGGCCTACAATGTGGTGCGCCTCATCCACGAAGGCAAGATAAAGGACCCGCTGAAATACGACCGCCCTGCCGGGGAGAACCGTCCGGAGAACATCCACTTCCGCGAATGCGAGAATGTGACCATCAGCGGCATCACGCTGAAGGATCCGGCCAGCTGGAACCAGCAGTACGACCAGTGCCGCAACCTGCTTGTGGAGCATGTCACCGTGGATTCCAAATCATTCTGGAACAACGATGGCATCGACATTGTGGACTGCCAGAATGTGATCATACGCCACTGCTACATGGATGCCGCCGACGATGTGTTCTGCTTCAAGAGCCACAGCAAGGACGGCGTTAGCGAGAATGTGGTGGTGGAGCACTGCACCGGGCGCAGCAGCGCCAACGGCATCAAGTTCGGCACCATGACCAGAGGCGTGTTCCGCAATTTCCGCTTCAAGGACATCACCATCTTTGACACCTACCGCAGCGCGATCACCGTCGCCTGCGTGGATGGCGGCATACTGGAGGACATCTACATCGACAGCCTGCGCAGCTACCACACCGGCAATCCGATTTTCCTCCGCTTTTCTGAACGCAACACCAACGAAAAGCTGACCCCATGCCTGCGCAACATCACCATCCGCAACATGTATGCGGAGGTGCCATTTGAGAAACCCGATTTCGGCTACAGCTACGAAGGGCCGGTCGAGGATCTGCCGCGGAACATCTCGCCCAGCAGCATCATCGGCACGCCGGGTCACCGCATCCAGAACATACGCCTGGAAAACATCACGATAGTATATCCGGGAAATGCCGACAGCAGCTACGCATACCAGGGCTGCTCGGCGAAGGAGCTGGCCTCCATGCCGCAACGTGAGAGGCAGTACCCCGAATTCTCAATGTTCAAGGAGCTGCCTGCGTGGGGACTGTACATCCGCCACGCCGACAACATCATGCTTAACAACGTGGTGATGCGCGTGGAGGGCAAGGACTACCGCCCCTGCATCGTGGCCGACGACGTGACCGGACTGCAGCTGAACAAGGTCCGGACAGAACAGCCCGATGCGCCGGACAAGAACCAGATTGTGCTGTATGAGGACAATCCGTACTACAAGCAGCTTAACATCAGCGACCCGCCAGCAGACGCGGGTGCGGGACTTGCCTCGACCGTCTATCGCGACGGGCCGCGCATCAACGCGACACAGTTCAACGTTGTCTCAAACGGCACCACGCTCAACACACGGAGCATCCAGGCGGCCATCGACTATCTGGCTGAACAGGGCGGCGGCACGTTGGTGTTCAGTGTCGGGCGCTACCTCACCGGCACGCTGCACCTCCGCAGCAACGTTGACATAGAACTGCGCGAGGGCGCCATACTGGTCGGCTCGCCCAACCCATACGACTACGACTCCCTCAACGGTGCGCCCTGCCTGCTTTTGGCCGACAAAATCAAGAATGCACGCATATACGGGCTGGGCGTGGTGGAGAGCCCACATGCCGAAATGCTCAGCATCAGGAGCTCCAAAGGCGTAAGCATGTCCAAAGACTTGAACATGAACAAATAACCGCCTCCGCGGAACACCTGTAAAGGCAAAAAAAATGGAACCTCAGCGGTTCCGGTAGTAAAGAATACTGTTATCCTGAACAACCTCCGTTGATTCGGGCTGTTGCGGAAGCGTCGGTGCCTCCATGCCGCGACGGAGCGTCACGCTGCCCGTAAGCACCCGCGCCTCGTCCCATAGTCCGGCGGAGAGCAGGCTATCCAACAGCACGCGGCCACCTTCAACCAGCACGGACTGCACCTGCCTTTCGTACAGCTTACTGAGAATCATCCCAAGCCATTCCCTGGGGAAAAGCTCCCCTTTTGCGCGTTCGGGGAACGGCACAACGCAATACTCAAGATTTTCAGCCTGCGGATGCGGCTCCGGCACAAAAACAAGCGTGGGCTGCTGCCCGTCGAAAAGGCGGTAGCGCTCCGGCTCCGCCGGCAGCGGATTGAAGCAGGCCACACGCAGCGGCTGACGGCCTGCGGCATGGCGGACATTCAGCTGCGGATTGTCGTTCAGGATGGTGTTCGCCCCGACCCAGATTGCAGGCTCCTCCGCCCGCCACTGGTGCACACGGATTTTCAACGCGTCGTTGGTAATCCAATAGGATTCCGGTTCACTGCCGTCCCGCGCCACATCCATGAAGCCGTCCAAACTCTGCGCCCATTTCAATATAATGTATGGCCGCCTTTTTTCCTGAAAGGTGAAGAAACGGCGGTTAAGTTCACGGGCTTCAGCCTCCAGCACGCCGGTCACCACCTCGCAGCCCTCTTCGCGCAGACGGCTGATACCTTTGCCGCCCACCTGCGGATTTGGGTCGCTACAGGCCACCACCACCTTCGGAATACGGTGTTTAAGAATAAGTTCCGTGCAGGGCGGAGTCTTGCCATAATGGCAGCATGGCTCCAAGCTTACATAAAGTGTTGATTGCGGAAGCAGCTCCGGATGCCGTACCGAACGCACAGCCTCCACTTCGGCGTGAGGGCCGCCGCAGCGGGCATGGAAACCCTCCCCTATGATTTCCCCCTCATGCACAATCACCGCGCCCACCATGGGATTGGGGGCGGCATGACCGATGCCGTGCCTTGCGATTTCAAGGCAGCGGCGCATGAAAATCTCATCCTGCTGGCAAAACATCAGGCGGCGGATTCCTCCACAGATGCCTTCAGCCTTTCGGCATTCTCGGCCACCTGCAGCGCCTCAATCATGTCCTGGATGTCCCCGTTGACAAAATTGGTGAGGTTGTACATTGTATAGTTGATGCGGTGGTCGGTCACACGGTTCTGCGGATAGTTGTAGGTGCGGATTTTTGCGGAGCGGTCGCCAGTGGAGACCATGGTCTTCCGCTTTGAGGAGACCTCGTCCAGATATTTCTGATATTCACGCTCGAAGACACGGGTACGCAGAATCTTCATAGCCTTCTCCAGATTCTTGATCTGGGACTTCTCGTCCTGGATTGCCACCACGATGCCGGTCGGGATGTGGGTGAGCCTGACGGCCGAATAGGTGGTGTTCACGCACTGTCCGCCGGGGCCGGATGCGCAGTAGGTGTCCTTACGGATATCCTTCTCCTTCAGATCAACGTCAAACTCGTCAGCCTCCGGCAGAACCACCACCGAGGCGGCGGAGGTATGCACACGCCCCTGGGTCTCCGTCTGCGGCACACGCTGCACGCGGTGCACGCCCGACTCATACTTCATAAGGCCGTAGGCGCCGCTGCCGATAACGTTGAAAACTATCTCCTTGAAACCGCCAACCGTACCCTCCGTCATGGAGGCCACCTCAATTTTCCATCCCTTCGCCTCACAATAGTGGGTGTACATGCGGTAGAGGTCACCTGCGAAAATGCTGGCCTCGTCACCGCCGGTGCCGGCACGAATCTCCACAATGGCGTTCTTGCCGTCCTGCGGATCGGCCGGAATCAGCAGCAGCCTTATCTCCTCCTCCAGCTTCGCGCATGTTTCGTTTAGGGTGACAAGCTCCTCCTTGGCCATGGTGCGGAATTCCTCATCCTTCTCATTGGCAATGACATCCTTCGCATTCTGGATATTTCCCAGCACATTCTTGTACTGCTGGTATGCGTCCACCACCGCCTGCAGGTCCTTGTAGTCCTTGCTCAGCTTGACGAACTTCTTCATGTCCGCCACCACCTCCGGTTTTGTAATCTCCTCGCCGATCTCCAGCCAGCGTTTGTAAATCAGTTCTAACTTATCTAACAGAGAATCCATTATTTGTATTTTTCCGAATCAAAAGTGCAAAAGTAATCAAAAAAACAACATCATTGCACACGGCATTTTGTTTTCAAAAAAGAGGTGCAAAAAAATGTGTCCCTACCGGAACAGGGTGACCGACCCTTTAATAAGAAGCGGCTGGCTGTCACTTGAATTGAAAGTGACCTTCACCACATAGAAAAATACACCGGCGTTGAGCGGCCTCCCCTGGCTGTCAGTTCCGTCCCACCAGAATCCGCTGTCGTGATAGTGGGGACATCCGCCGCCTTCACAGTGCTGGTGCCACACCGTATTTCCCCATCGATTGTAAACGGTCATGTCGAAAGAGGAATAATGGTATTTTTCGCTTTCATCCATGGGATGGAAAAAGCGGTTCCCCTCCATTTCGCTTTCCGGTGCAAAGGCATTTGGAAAACAGATTTGTGGCAGCACGCGGATGTTTTTTTCCGTAGTGTCGGAACAAAGGTTTGAATCCGTCACCACCAATTGCACATTGAACACATTTTCAGTCCGGTATTCATGCGTGGCATTGCGGGTGAAACAGGAGGAGTTATCCCCAAATTCCCAATGCCAAAAGGCAAGTCCCGCACCGTCCGGGACAGAGCGGTCGGTAAAAATAATTTTCATTCCGGTCACAGCAACTGTGTCGGAGACATCAAAATCAGCCTTGGGCCCCATCGAACTGTCAATGTACACCTGCTGCTGCCATTCACAGTAGGCATCAGTTATGCGGAGGTGGTACCATCCCGACTTCAATCCGTTGATGGGATTGCTGTAGCCGCCGGAACTGTCCAGTTCGAAGAGCAGGGAGGCAGGAGCCTCACTGCGTACGGAGAGGATAATGCGGCCGTCGCTTTGATGGCAGTGTTCCGGAGTGGTGCTGACATCCGCCTCCAAAGAGGTGATGCGCAGTATGGAGGAGACACTGGCGGTGCCGCCCCAATCATTGTAGCGGATTTCCATTCGGATATGGTAGGTCCCTTTAGTGAAATGTTTTTTCCACACCAGCTGGTCGCGTGCCACAGTCTCCTCAACAGAGTCAACATACCATTTTATGTGTCCGGGCTGGCTGCTGATCGAATCCTTGATTTCAGCATTGAAGGTGACTGCCTGCTCACAAAAAAACATGTCCGGAAGTTTCAGGAAATGGGTGTCGTTGGCAGTGAAGGAGACTTGAAGCTCCTTTTTGGGAACGGAGGCAAGCAGGTGATAGCTCTCGACCTGGGCCAGTCCGTAGCTGTAGGCCTGTAAGCCGAAAGCATTGTTGGAGAAGGTGTATGTGGTGTCTTTGTCCAATGGCATGTCATAATATGACCAACCGGACGGATGGTCCACCCAAACTCCGCCATAGAGCGGACGCGGCGCACCGTTGTCAGCACTTACCGTACAGCTGTTTTTCCCTGCGGCCGACGTGACCACAATGGAATGCCAGATTGGTTTAACAAGAACTTCACCTGGTGGAGCGGATTGGGAGCCATTTATGACGAAAGGCTTTATTATGCATGATTTGACCCGGTTTGCCGTTGCCGGCACCCACACGACGGAAGGATCTCCATAACCGTTTTTAAGATAATAGCGGTTGCCGGTCATAAAGGAGAGGACCATGACCGGCTTGTCTGCGGAAATGAAGCACCCATGGTTTTCCCTAACTATTTCAATCCACGCCCATTCCTCCGCATGAAGCCCGCCCAGCCTGCCAACCCCGCTGATGTCGGTGCGAAGTTTCCCGCCGTTCTGGGATATATTGGTGCTATCTTCCAACGCCACCACCTGAACAAATTCCCGACCCATGTGGGTGACAGGAATGAAAAAATCCTTACCACAGTTTTGAATGGGAAAATACTGTTCCAATGATTGGTCCGAACTGCCACAACCATCATTGGGGACATATGACAGCTGCTCCACGTCAAACAGGGCGACAGGATTATTGCTGCTGATTTTCCTGCTTGTCGCTGATGCAGGAATTTGGGCATAAAAAGTCTCTCCCATGTCAAGTGTGCACAAAGGGTTGCCGCCAATGGTCACAACCGTATTGTTTGACGCCGCCACAATCAGCACCACCTCATCAGTTGCAAGATTTGATTTCCCCGACTGTCTGAAAAAACAATACTCTGTCCCCCACTCATCAACAGGAAGCAGCGAAGTGGCATCCGAAGAGCCAATTTGCGAAGCTAACACAGAAACGTGAAAGGCACTGTCGCCACAAACCTGCACACTCATATTGTTTTTTCCGTAGATATTATGGAGGCAGGCATTTGACTGGTTAGTTGAAAGCCGGTAATTGAACACATGCCCAGGCAACACATTAAACTGCACCTTCTCCCCTGTATGCCAAAAGATAATGGATCCTTTGGCATGGTGCGGAGAGGAGATATTGATTTCATAATTCGTCGGCAAATGTGATGACGGATAATAGGTTTTTCCAAATGAGAACCAGAATTCAGTGCCTGGCTGTTGCGCATGCAGAAAACCGACCGGAAGGCACAGAACCGCAGCCAGAAGCCATGCCGCTGACAACGAACAATCATACCTGTGTGCCTTAAACCGTGCCATACCAAAATTATATTTTTAGGGTTAATCATCTATATAACGTATTTACCACCCCGTTTATTACACGGGGCGGAAAAAAAATCGCGTTTCCATCGGTATCGGCGTGGCGTAATGGTATAGGGACGCCATGGTTCCATTGGTATCGGCGGTACGCCATGGTATAGGGACGCCATGACGTCCCTACATATTTTTTTTCCGCAACGTTTTTCATATCCATTTTTTTTATATTTTTGCGTTTTATAATTAAAATCGTTATTCGTATGAATCGTGCATTTTTATTTCTGATCGTGTGTGCGCTGCTTCCGCTGTTTTCAGCGGTGAAGGCGCAGGACAGCACGCACACCTTAGACATCACCTTCGCGGCGGCGGGCGACGCCAACGTCGTGAACAAGGTGGTTGTGGAGAATCTGACGCAGCGCAAGGCTTTGGAGCTGCGCGGTGACAACATCCTGCGGCTGAGCGACGTGCCCGGCACAGGCGTTAAGGAGCAGAAGGTGCGCTTTCTGGAGCCGCTTGTCTATCCGAACCCCGCACCGGCGGAGGCCAACGTGGTCTTCACCCTGCCGAAATCCGGCAAAATACGCGTGGACATCTTCGACATGCAGGGACGGCTGGTGCAGAACGGCGAGTTCCAGCTTGAGGCGGGCGACCACAGCATTGTGCTGCCGCAACAGAACAACGGCATGTACATGGTCAGCCTGCGCGGCTGCGGAATCCAGTACGCCACCAAGTGGATGTGCATGGGCAAGCGCAGCGGACAGCCCATCCGCATCGGCAACACCCACATTGAGGGGCAGCAGATGAAGAGCCGCACGCAGACCAACGTGACCAAGGCCGCCACCGAGACACCCGATGTGGTCTACATGCAGTACAACCCCGGCGACCTGCTGCGCTTCACCGGCAGCAACGGCGAGATGAGCTGCATCGTGATGAAGAGCCCGCAACGTTCCCACACAGTCACTTTCAGCATGTACGCCTGCAAGGATGCCGCCGGCAACACCTACCCGATAATCGAGGCGGGCGGGCTGCTCTGGATGGCCGAGAACCTGAAGATGGTGCGCAGCAGCAAGATAGCCCTGTGCAACAACGCGGGCAACTGGAAAGAGAGTCCCAACAAGGCACAGGCCGCCTATTTTGAGTATGACCAGAACAAGGCAGAGCGCGGCGCATACTACACCTACGAGGCGGCGAAGATTGCCCTGCCCGACGGCTGGCGGCTGCCCACCGCAGGCGAGCTGGAGGCCGTGACCAACAACCTCAACGGCTATGCACATGCGGGCAACGCATTAAAATACAAGGGCGACGGCTCACAATGGCTCTCGTACGACGAATCGCTTGACAGCGTGTCGCTCTCGATACAGCCTAACGGCAGGCTCAACCCTGACGGCACCTTCAGCGGCGACGGGCTGCACGCCTACATAATGACCCGCAGCGCCATTGAGGGCAAACCGATGTACATGGAGCTGAAGGACGGCAACGACAGCGCAGTGATGAGCAAGCAGATGCTGGCCGCACCCAGGACCGCCTTCACCGTGCGCGGGGTACGGCCCGCACTTTCGGCATATAACGCCATAACCGCAAGGATGATGGGTGAGGACACCGCCCTCGCCAACCTGATGCTGCACCACCAGAAGGACGGTGCCTTCGACGACACGCCGCTCGGGAAAAACTACAAAATCTCCTCGGGCGAGATGCAGCTGGTGCGGGAGAACAACCGCGGCCTGCGCATCCTCAAAACAGCCAGCGGCAAGCCGCTGAGCTTGGACAGCTCCGGCGAGGCCAACCGCATGAGGCTGCTGAAGAAGACGGAGGCGCAGCGCAACCAGAGCGGGCGCTCCAACCTTGTGAAGATAACATGGAGCGAGCCGCTCCTTACCGGCACATATGCAGCGAACCAGACGAAATACTTCAACAGCTACAACGGCAAGCTGATCCTAACCGTGTACGGCGACTCCACCACCGGCTACAAGCAGTTATATAACGACACCCTCCCCTACGGCTACACCATGCCGGACATTGACAAGCCGCAATGCGCCATCTTCACCAACAACTTCGGTTTCGCCACCGGAATAGCCGAGCAGTTCGAATATTTTGCGGAGCGGATCCACCTGCGCTGCGCCGACTGTAACGGCGACGGCATCGACGACATCATAACCGGTGTGGCGGGCAACATCCAAATTATTGACGGCAGCAACTACAAGACACTGTTGGCGGAGCGTAGCTACCCCACCACCAATGTGCGGGTGGCCGCCGGCGATGTCGATGGCAACGACACCAACGACATTGTGGTGCTGTATGAGACCTTGGGCAGCACCGACTTCTCCAAGCCGAACAGCATAACCATGGAGGTCTTCTGCAAGGGATTCAGCCGCCCGACACTTCCCACCTACAGCCAGGTGGTGACAAACGCGACAGCCAAGGTGAAGTACGTGAATAAATATGTTATTGATAAATATGGATCAGTTACAGATTATACCACTAATGAAAGCTATTTGTGGAACTTCATGGATGTGGCTGTGGGCGATGTCACAGGCGACAACAGCGCGAACATTGTCTGCTTAGTCAGCCCGCGCCGTCACGCAAAGTCATTTTATACTACTAACGATTCATATGGCTTCAATGTCGAGCCCACCGGAAGCTCCATCTATGTGTTCAAACACACCAGCGGTGGAATCTCCCCGCTTACCACCGCCGCCATCGCCGAACCCAACCACCAGGCTGTAGGAAACCTGAACCTGCGGCTGGCCCGCCTCGGCGGATTCAAGCGGCCGATGGACATCATAGGCATGGCACGCGTGTGGCGCTGGGACGGCAAAAACTTCAACTCCGCGTATGACTTCGGTAATACAGGGCTTTGGGTGCCCTCCGGCAACGTGGCCGTGGGAAATTTCGACCGCAACGCCGAGGGGCGCGACCAGGTGGTCTTCAACACCCTCTACACAGAGATGGTTACACTTTTGAACTCCAGTAGCAATAATATCACGAGAAATTTCACGGTGACCACGCGGATGCTTTCCGAGAAAAGCAGCGGCTTCAAAGAAGAGGTGCACTCCACCGCCACGGCCGGGAATGTTTATTATACTGTTCATAAAATAGCGCCATTTGTATATAATGTAAATTGCGTAGAATTGAACGGCTTTGCCATGGAATACCCCACGCTGGCGGCCATCCGCGGCACGGAGTCGGAACGGATCTACCAGTTCGAGAGCAGGCAGTACGCCATGAGCGAGCCGAGAATCTACGCCCTGCTTGCCGCACCTCCCTACTTTGCGGACTATGACTATCCCTACGGTCCTCCCTGCACCTCCTGGGGCAAGAGCACCTCTTCCGCCTCCGGCGAGGGACGCAGCAGCAGCAACAGCGCCTCCCTCATCTTCGG
>CACYHG010000037.1 GCA_902774175.1 uncultured Bacteroidota bacterium | reverse complement strand
ATATTGCTTATCATCATGGGTATAAAGAAGGGCGAAACATTCTTGTCCGTATAGAGATTGACGCTCTGATCATAGAATGTATTCATTCCGCCGATACCGGAACCCACGTATACACCGAAGCGTTCCGGTTCGATCTTGTCCTTTATGCCGCTGTCGGCAACTGCCTGAGCTGCCGCTGCAATAGCGTACTGACAATAAAGGTCTGTACGGCGGCACTCTTTATCGTGCTCTCAGTTTTTAACGGTCTGCAGTCCTATATCGGCAGCCGTTTCAATGCCTTTCATGCTGATGTGGAGATTACTGCGTCCAAAGGGAAGACTTTCGCCCTTACAGAGGAACAGCTTGCTGCGCTTCGCGGCCTGGAAGGTGTGGAATATCTTTCCGAGGTATGCAGCGACATGGCTGTGCTCTCCTATGATGACCGTCAATTTATTGCGAGACTAAAGGGCGTGGCGCCGGACTATTACCGGATGAAACGTCTCGACACGACTGTCTACAAAGGCGTTTTTGCGACTGAAAGCGGTGATTTCCCGCTGGCGGTGCTGGGCGCGGGTGTGGAGCAGAAACTGCACTGCGGCATTGCCGATTACATCAGCAACAGGCTTTTGGTCCATTATCCGAAACGGTCGCAGCGGTTTATGTCAGCCAATCCGCTGCAGGGCATACAGAGCGAACAGCTTACACCGGTCGGCTGCTTCTATTCCGCTACGGATTACGATGCTTCGTATGTGTTCACTTCGCTGCCCTTCATGCAGCGTCTGACCGGCCACGAGGGGGAGGTGACATCTGTCGAGCTGCGGGTTTCGCCCAAAGTTCCGGTAAGGAAGGTGGCGGCTTCGGTGGAGGCTCTTCTCGGTAATGGCTATCAGGTTCTGGACCAATACCAGCAGGAGGCGGAGATGTACAAGGTGATGCGTTCCGAAAAATGGGCTATTTTTGCCATCCTTTCCTTTATTCTGCTCATCGCCTCCTTCAATATGATCGGCATGATGGCCGTGCTGGTTCTGGACAAGAAAAAGGATGTCGGCATCTTCTACGCCATGGGGGCGGGAACTTCATTCATCCGGAAAGTATTTGTGCAGGAGGGGCTTCTGATAGCCGGTGTCGGCACATTGGCCGGCATGTTGCTGGGCTTTGCGGTCTGCTGGGCGCAGAAAACCTTCCATATTGTACGGCTGGGTGCCGGCGGAACACCATATCCGGTCGAGATTCACGGCATGGACATGCTGGCCATAACAGCTGTCGTCCTTTGCATAACTTTGCCTGCAATGCTAATTCCTGTCATACGCATTTCCGAACATTTGTTTAAAAATATCCGCCATGAATGATTCCCTTCCGTTTTCTCCGGAGACGGCATCCCGAATAGGATGGCTGTCGGACGGCTTCTGCCATCCTGTTGACAAAACGCTGGTCTCCTCCATCTTACGAGTCCGTCAGAAGTTTGCGCACAAAGGGGATTTCGGCCATGCGCTGCTGATTGCCGGCAGCCGTGGTATGTTGGGGGCCTGCCAGCTGGCTGCAAAGGCCTGTCTGCGCGGTGGGGTGGGGCTGCTGACCGTGCATCTGCCCGCTTGCGGTGAGCTGCCGATGCAGACCGCGGTGCCGGAGGCGATGCTCTCCTGCGATGTGCTGGAGGATACCGTCAGTTCTTTGGATCTCAGTAAATTGGAGAAATATAGTGCTGTCGGAATTGGACCGGGACTGGGACGGAGCGATGCTGCCGGACGCTGTCTGAAACAGCTGCTGCAGTTTTACCGCCGTCCAATTGTGTGTGACGCCGATGCCCTGAACATTCTTTCCGAAAATCCGACATGGCTGGAGTTTCTGCCGGCCGGTTCCATCCTTACGCCGCATCCCGGCGAGCTGGAGCGGCTGGTCGGACGCACTGGGGATGCCACGGAGCGGCTGGAACGCACACGGAACTTTGCCGCCCGCCACCGTTGTGTCTGTCTGATTAAGGGGGCGTATACCGCCGTCGTGCTGCCGGACGGTCATGTTTTTTTCAACACCACGGGGAATCCGGGTATGGCTACCGCAGGCAGCGGTGACGTGCTGTGCGGACTGATCCTCTCCCTTCTTGCACAGGGGTATGCGCCGGAACATGCGGCAATTGCAGGAGTCTTTCTGCACGGGCTTGCAGGGGATTTGGCTTTGGAGTTCCAGTCGGAGGAGAGCCTCTGTTCAGGGGATTTGCCCGATTATTTTGGCGCCGCTTTCAAGGCGGTGCGAGGCTGAAAGTCTATTCCTCGCTGATAAAACTGCTCATCATCCTGTAGATTCCGCCCCAATCTTCATTTTCCTTTGCCAGCAGTTCCAGATGGCTGCGTATCACCGCTTCGTCGTTGCGGACGGCGGGGCCGGTTTGTGCCTTGGTCGGGTGCATCTGCTGGATTTTCAAGGCTGTTTCCAGAATCAGCGGATGAAGTATTCCAGTGTCGATGCGCTGTTTTTCCAGCAGTCCGAAAGCAATCCGGTACATGGCGTTGCTGAAATTGTTGGCGAAGACACCCGCCACATGCAGCTGTTTCCGCTGGCGGCTGTCCAGAAAGTAGATCTCCTCGCTGAAGCAGGCAGCCAGTTTGCCGATGACGGCCCGTGTCGCGGTGTCGCTCGCCTCCAGGCAGAGCGGCAGCCGTTGTGAGAGCAGTTCGCAGCCTTTGGTGCAGCTCTGGAACGGATAGATTACGCCGCGATAGGGTGTGAGGCTTTCAAACAGCGACAGCGGCAGGGAGCCGGAGGTGTGCACCATCGTTTTGTTCCGGTGCGGGAAGTCTCGGATGACATCGGGGTAGGCATGGTCGCTAAGCGCGAACAGGTAGATGTCCGCATCGTCAGGCAGCTTTTGCAGGTCGCTGTAGGCTTTGCTCTTCCATTGTGTGGCCAGCTCGCGAGCCTTGGCAGGGGTGCGCCCATATACACCATATATGGGAATCTGTTTGTTATGCAGCCTGTGGCCGAACTGCCACGCGATGTTTCCGGTACCTATCAGAATGATTTTCATGGCTGCAAATGTCCAAAAAATCCGGATATGAAATGATGGTTACGGGGTTTTTTTCCTCATCCCATCCGGCAAACCAGCTGCAGCCCTTTTTCGTCGAGAATCTCTATCTCCTTTCCGTTGATGCGGATTATGCCGTCGTGGTCGAATTTCCGCAGGGTATTGATGACATTTTCCGTGGAGCAGCCTGCGAACTGGGCGATTTCCTTGCGTGTCAGCGGCAGGTGGAAAATGGAACTTTCGTAGATGTGTTTGGAAAGGAAAACCAAAATATTGGCAATCCGTCCCTGTACCTGGTTGTATGAGAGGCTGATGAAGCTTTGCATGGATTGCCGGAACATGTTGGTGAACGAGTTGAGCGCCTGCAGCGCAAATGAGGGGTTGTTCGTCAGGATCCGTTGGAAGACATCCTCATCGATCATGCAGCCCTCGCAGTCCTCTATGGCGATGATGGAAAAAAAGTTGACGTTGTTGTTCAGGTAATTGGCCAATCCCAACAGGGTGGGTGCCTTGTCGATGGTAAGTATGATGTCCTTGCCGTAGTTGTTGTAGCAGAACTTGACGATGCCGGTGTGCAGGAACACCAGGTTGGACATCTTCATGTGCTGCCGCAGAATGATTTCCCCTTTACGGAAAATCTGGAAAGTGGTGCTCCGGTAGAGGTCGTCAAAGTCCTCCTTGCCGATGGTCTGGTCGCAAATGGTTTTGAAAAGGCAGCTGTTGCAGTGACTTGTCTTCAGTGGCATTTCTATACAGATTATTTTGCAAAAGTAGTCAATTAGCAGATACAAAAAAGATGGAATATTTCATGTTTTTGCATGGATTATTTCATCTTCCGACATGTAATCTTCAATGGCTGTCCGAAGGGTGGAATAAGGGAATTCGCGCTACTTTTGCGGCGTTTGAAATCTGTAGCGACACACTAAATGCAAAAGCTTATGAAACAGAAAAAAAGATTAGTGATAAAGTGGAGTTTGACACTCTGTATGGCATGGGTCACATTGGCATTATATGCACAGGACAATCCGCCGAAACCGAAAATGGAGGAACCGTCGAAACTGAAAATCAGCGGATGGACACAGGTGCTTTTTCAGTCAGAATGGCAGGATGAGGCTTTGGCCTCGCAGAGTTTCCGCATTCGGCGGGCGCGCATGGTGGCCGCCGGGCAGCTGCATCCCATGCTCTCCTATAAGCTGCAGGCCGATTTGGGAAACAGCCCCGCGCTGGTGGATGCCTATTTGAACCTGCGTTTCTGCGATGCCTTCGCCTTGCAGGCCGGACAGTTCAAATACCCGCTCTCCATAGAAAGCAATATCGGCCCCATGGATCTTGAATACATTGATTATGGAGAGGTGATTCAGAAATTGGTCGGATACAGTGATATATGCGGCGTCGGCAAACAGGGGCGCGACATCGGCCTGATGGCAACCGGCAGACTTTTTGCGGTCGATGGCCGCGAAAAGCCTTTCCACCTGCTGCATTACAGCCTCGGCATTTTCAACGGCAACGGCATCAACAACACGGATGCCAACCTGCACAAGGATGTGGTCGGGAAGCTGGATTTCCATCCCTGGCTGCCGGAACTGACCTTGTCCGCCTCCTGCTATGAAGGGGTCTGGAAACAGAACGAGAACGGAAACTACAGGCGGGAGCGTTTTGCGGCTGGTGTGCAGTACGATGACAAAAAACTGGTCTTGAGGGGCGAGTACCTCTGGGGGCAAACCGGACAGGACCTGGATACCATTCCCAACCTGGATCAGCCTGCAAGCGGCTGGTATGCGCTGGCTGGCTGGTGGTTCCGCTGGAAGGCTGCCAGGTCGGAACAGCGGCTTTTCCCATACCTGCGCTATGACCATTTCCAATGCGGGGAGGATGCTGCGGATGCGAAGGCTCACCATTTCGCCTTGGAGCAGTCTGACGGCTACAGTGCGGGTGTGAATTATTATCCCTTCCCGTTCCTCCAGTGCCGGGTGGCCTATACCTTGAGGCAGACAGCCAAGGAAAACCTTCCGAAAAGCTCTGAACGCCACCTGCTGTATGGTATGCTCAGCTTCAAGTTTTAAATTATGATGGAAAGCAATCATTTAAAAATAATTCAAATGAAAAGGACAAATCTGTTGTGGGGCTGCTGCCTGTTGGCGGCCCTGTCGTTGAACCTCTCCTCCTGCGGCCACCGTTCCCAGGCCGTTACGGAAAACAATGGGGAACTTAACGGGAACATTTCCATTTCCGGCGCCTTTGCGCTCTATCCATTGGCGGTGAAATGGGCCGAGGAGTTCCAGCAGCTGCATCCCGGCGTGCATATCGACCTCTCCGCCGGCGGTGCCGGCAAGGGCATGACCGACGTGCTGGCCGATGTGGTTGATCTGGGCATGGTTTCCCGCGAAGTCTATCCGCCCGAATTGGAGAAGGGGGCTCTGCCTTTTGCCAGTGCCAAGGATGCGGTGGTGATCACCATAAATGCGGAAAATCCGTTGGCCAAGGCATTGATGGCGCGCGGCATTTCCAGGGAAGCCGCCACCAGGATCTGGATTACGGGTGAATACAAGACCTGGGGGCAGGTGCTTGGCACCAACGACAAGACCCCGATACATGTCTATACCCGTTCCGATGCCTGTGGTGCGGCGGAGACCTTCGCCTTGTGGATGGGCAAAAAGCAGGAGGATTTGAACGGCACGGCGGTTTTCGGCGATCCGGGGCTGGCTTCGGCCATCCAGGCGGACAAGCTGGGCATCGGCTTGAACAACATCGGCTATGCCTATGATGAGAAAACCCGCAAGCCAAACCCGGGGCTGCTGGTCTGCCCGGTGGACGGCAACGGCGACGGCAGGATAGATGCGGAGGAATATTTTTATGACACCAAGGATGATTTTATCAAGGCGGTGGCGGAGGGCAGATATCCGTCACCACCTGCACGTGATTTGTATTTGGTCAGCCACGGTGTGCCGAAGAATCCGGTGGTGACCGCCTTTCTGGAGTATGTGCTGACCGAAGGGCAGCAACACAATGTGCCTGCCGGCTACATTGCCCTTTCGGAAGATAAACTGCAACAGGGTCTTACCAAACTCAAAAATAGATAACCGTTGAAGGCTTCTTTGATGAACAGCCGTATTTTAAAGGACAGGACCGCGCATTTCGTCATGTTGTGCATGAGCCTTTTCGCCATTCTGCTGGTGTTGCTCATGGCAGCCGGTCTTTATCTGAAATCGCATCCGGTGCTGGAGGCGCATTCGCTCTGGAAACTGCTTTTCTCTTCGGAGTGGCGGCCGATGAAAGGGGAGTTCGGATTCCTGCCCTTTATTATGGGAACCATCTGGGTCACGCAGGTTGCCATCATTTTTGCACTGCCGGTTTCACTGCTCACTGCCCTCTTTCTGACGGAATATGCCAAACCTTTCGTGAAACGGCTGGTCTTTCCGGCCCTGGACATTCTGGCGGCACTTCCATCCGTGATTTACGGCGTGTGGGGCGTGCTGGTGATAGTCCCCATCATATCCAAACGGATTGCACCGCATTTTATGGACTTTTCATCCGGTTATACGGTGCTGGCGGCAGGTGTGGTGCTGGGGGTGATGATTGTGCCGCTGCTGGTCAGCCTTTTCATTGAGGTCTTTTCCAACGTTCCGATGGAACTGCGTGATGCCTCTCTGGCCTTGGGGGCCACCAAATGGCAGACCACGCGGAAGGTGGTGCTGCGCAAAACATTCACAGGCGTGGTGGCGGCAACGGTGCTTTCCGTTTCCCGTGCCATGGGCGAAACCATTGCGGTGCTGATGGTGTGCGGATGCGTTATCGGTATCCCCCAAGGGGTGCTGGAGGCCTGTTATCCAATTCCGGCACTGATTGCCAACAATTATGGGGAGATGCTTTCAATGCCTTACTATGAGGCTGCGCTGATGTTCGCCGCCCTGATTCTTTTTGCTGTAGTATTGATATTCAATTTGTTGTCAAGAATGGTGCTGTACCGGATTGAAAAGAAGGAGGAGTAGCGTATGCAGATGAAACATAAAAAAAGGGTGGAGGAGCTGGTTGTCAAAACTTTGATGTGGATGGCGATGCTTCTGGTCTTCGGTCTGGTCATCAGTGTAGTCTGGACCATCTTTTCCAAAGGCTTCAAGGCGATGAGCTGGGAAATGGTCAGTTCCTTGCCGGGCGGCGGCTTCTACATCGGCAAGGAGGGCGGTTTCCTCAATGCCATCGTCGGTTCGTTGTATATTGTCGGAGCCTCCACGGTATTGGGTCTGCTGGTTTCCATTCCGGTGGTCTTTTACCTGAATGTCTATCTTAAAAAATCATCCAGAACAGCCTATATTGTGCGGCTCGCCCTGGATGTGCTGTTCGGGGTGCCTTCCATCGTGTATGGGGCCTTCGGCTTCACCATCATGGTCTATTTCGGACTGCGCACCTCCCTGTTGGGCGGCATATTGGTCATCACGTTGCTGATCATCCCGATATTCATCCGGACCATGGACGAGGCGACACGCAATTTCCCACGGGAAATCCTGGATGCCACCTTTTCGCTGGGAGCCACAAAGTGGGAGACCCTGAAGGTTGTGGTCAGGCAGATTGCACCGGGCATCGCCACGGCCACCCTGCTCTCCGTCGGGCGTGCCATCGGCGATGCGGCCAGTGTGATGTTCACCGCAGGCTACACCGACAGCCTTCCGACCTCCCTGTCCCAACCGGCAGCCACGTTGCCCTTAGCGGTCTTTTTCCAGCTGAGCAGCCCCATCCCCGAAGTGGTTGACCGCGCCTATGCCGCCGCCCTTGTGCTGACGGTCATTGTGCTGGTATTGAGTATCGGCGGACGTCTTGTCACGCATCGTTTTTCCAAAAATAAACTGTAATGGCCATTGAAGTTAAAAATCTGAACGTATATATCAAAGAAAACCACATCCTGAAAGATGTGAACATCCTCTTCCCCGAAAAACAGATCACCTGTATCATCGGGCCTTCGGGCTGCGGCAAGTCAACGCTGTTGCGCACCCTCAACCGGCTGATCGACTCAACGGAGCATGTCCGGTTGGAGGGGCAGGTTCTGGTGGATGGGGTGGATGTCATCGGCAGCGGTCCGGAAATCACCGAACTGCGCCGGAAAATAGGCCTGGTCAGCCAGCGGCCCTGCCCGCTGCCCATGTCCATTTTCGACAATGTGGCCTACGGCTGCCGCATCAACAGAATGTACAGGAAGCACCGGCAGCTCATCTGGAATGTGCAGAAGCAGCTCCAGGCGGTCGGCTTGTGGGAGGAGGTGCGGGGGCGTGTGCGCACTCCGGCTTCGCGCCTTTCGATCGGGCAGCAGCAGCGGCTCTGCCTGGCACGGTCGCTTGCGGTGGAGCCGGAATACATTCTGGCGGATGAGGCCACTAGCGCCCTTGACCCCATCTCCAGCAAGACCGTTGAGGATCTTTTTGTCTCCCTCAAGAACGACTATACCATACTGATGGTGACCCACACCTTGCGGCAGGCGCTGCGCATCGCTGACAATGTGGTCTTCATGTATATGGGGGAGGTTGTTGAGAGCGGGCCGGCCGACAGCGTGTTCCATCATCCGCAGGCGGAGCTGACCCAGAAATATTTGTCAGGAGCATTCAGTTAAAACAATATGGAATACAGACTTACACACTTAAAGGAACTGGTTTCGGAATCGGTATACGTTTTGCGGGAGGTGGCCGCGCAGTTTGAGCGTCCCGCCATCCTCTTTTCAGGCGGGAAGGATTCCATCGTGGTGACACATCTGGCCTACAAGGCCTTTTATCCGGCCAAAATACCCTTCCCCCTTGTGCATATCGACACGGGGCATAATTTCCGGGAGACGCTGGAATACAGGGACGAACTTGTTCGCAAGCTGGGCGTGCGCCTCATTGTAGGTTCGGTGCAGGAGAGCATCGACACCGGTAGGGTGAAGGAGGAGAGCGGATATTATGCGAGCCGCAACCGTTTGCAGACCACCACTTTGTTGGATACCATTGAAAAATACCGGTTCGATGCCTGCATCGGCGGTGCACGCCGGGACGAGGAGAAGGCCCGCGCCAAGGAGCGCTTTTTCTCCCACCGCGATGAGTTCGGTCAATGGAACCCCAAAAACCAGCGGCCTGAACTCTGGAACATTTTCAACGGCAAAAAGAACATGGGCGAGCATTTCCGGGTGTTCCCCATCAGCAACTGGACGGAAATGGATGTGTGGCAGTACATTTATCAGGAACAGATAGAACTTCCGAGCATTTATTTCACGCATGAGCGCCGTTGCTTTTTCCGGGACGGGCAGTGGCTGGCGGCGGAACCCTGCATGAAGCTGAAACCGGACGAGGAGGTGGTGACCAGACGGGTGCGCTGCCGCACCATCGGGGATATCAGCTGCACCGGGCTCACCTTGTCGGAGGCGCACAGCCTGGAGGAGATTATCGGGGAGGCAGTGAGACCTCGATGGAGGACAGGAAAAAGGAAGGTTATTTTTAGAAATTGATTCTGATGGATACAAAAGGATATTTGGACATGGAGCTGCTCCGCTTCACCACGGCGGGGAGCGTGGATGACGGCAAAAGCACACTGATTGGACGGCTGCTGTATGACAGCAAATCCATTTTTGAGGACCAGCTGGAGGCGGTGGAGGAGGCCTCGCGCAGCCGTGGCAACGAAGAGGTCAATCTGGCGCTGCTCACCGACGGCCTGCGTGCGGAACGCGAGCAGGGCATCACCATCGATGTGGCCTACCGCTATTTCGCCACACCAAAGCGCAAGTTCATCATTGCAGACACGCCGGGCCACATCCAATACACGCGGAACATGGTCACCGGTGCCTCCACGGCCGATCTGGCCATCATCCTGATCGATTCGCGCAACGGGGTGGTGGAGCAGACGGTGCGGCACACCTGCATCGCCGTGCTGCTGAACATTCCGCACATCACGGTCTGTGTGAACAAGATGGATCTGATCGGCTTTTCCGAGGAGAAATTCGGAGCCATCCGCGAAGCATATCTGGCAATGATGCAGAAGATCGGGGCTCATGCGGAGGTGAGCTTCCTTCCAATCTCCGCCAAATACGGGGACAACGTGGTGAAGGATTCCGACCAGATGCCCTGGCACCGCGGCGGTACGCTGATGCAGCTGCTGGAGAGCGTCCCTATCGGGCACAAGACGGGTGAGGAGGGGGAACCCCTGCGCTTGCCGGTGCAGTATGTGATCCGTCCCATTTCTGACAAATTTCCCGATTATAGGGGATATGCCGGCCGTCTGGCCTCCGGGGTGCTGCATGTCGGGGAGCGCGTGCGGGTGCTGCCTTCCGGAATGGAATCCCATGTTAAGGCCATTTACCAGGCGGCAAAAACGATGGAAAAAGCCTTTGCTCCCGAGTCCGTCTCTGTGCTGCTGGAGGATGACATCGACATCAGCCGCGGCGATTTCATTGTTTCCGCCGGACATGCGCAGCCGCAGGTTTCCCAAAGCCTGACCATGATGTGCTGCTGGTTCAATGAGCAGGAGATGCAGCTGCAAAAACGCTATATTGTCCGCAATACCGTTTCGGAAAGCGTAGGCATGGTAAAATCTGTGGATTTCCGGTTGGATATTAACAATTTGGAACATATTGAGAGTGTGGTATCCTTGAAAATGAACGATATAGCCCAACTGACCCTCCGGCTGGCGCAGCCGATGGTTTTTGACCGTTATGTGGAAAACCGCACGACCGGTTCCCTGATCATGATCGATCCGGACAGCTTTGAAACGGTGGGCGCAGGCATGATAATCTGAATGAAAAATTTACAAATATGCAGGAAAAATATTCAACATCGGAAATTGAGCGGTTGAACGCGGAGTTTGCGGCCTGTCCGCCGGAGGAGCTGCTGCGTTTTTTCATGGGAAAGTTCGGCGGCCGTATTGCGTTGTCCTCCAGCTTGAGCATAGAGGACCAGACCATTACGGACATGATGCTGCAAATCGATTCCCATGCGCGGATTTTCACCCTGGATACCGGACGGCTCTTCCCGGAGACGTACAGCCTGTTGGACAGGACCAACCTGCATTATAACATAAGGATAGAGGTCTTCTGTCCCGACACGGAGGCTTTGCAGCGGATGGTCACCGAACAGGGGGTGAACCTTTTTTATGAGAGTCTGGAAAAAAGGCATTTATGCTGCCAGGTGCGAAAGCTGGAGCCGCTATCCCGCGCGTTTACCGGGCTGGATGCCTGGATTTGCGGGTTGCGCCGCAGCCAGTCCGTCACCCGGGACGGCATGAACCGCATCGAGTGGGATGAAAAGCATGGCCTGCTTAAAATCAATCCGCTGATAGACTGGACGGAAGAACAGACTTGGGAGTACATCCGCACCCGTCACGTTCCTTATAACAAACTGCATGACCAAGGATTCCCGAGCATCGGCTGCCAACCCTGCACACGTGCGGTGAAGGAGGGTGAGGATATCCGTTCCGGCCGCTGGTGGTGGGAGAGCCCTGAACACCGCGAATGCGGCCTGCACAGCCGGGAAAGGTGATTTTCACTTCTTCATTTTTTTTCTCCGCGCAGCGGAAGTCCGTATCCCGATTTTGAGTACTTTTGCAAAATGTTGTTTAACCAAAGGTTGCATTAGTAACTTGAATGTAGGATTTTAATGGATTTCATTTCTGTAATTGTTCTTGCGGTGGCATTGGCCATGGACTGCTTTGCGGTGAGCATGGCATGCGGGACACAGTCCGCGCGGTACAAGGTGTGGCCGTTCGTCTGGCTGGCCTTCTCCATGGGGCTGTTCCAGGCACTGATGCCTGTCATCGGCTGGTTTTTGGGCGAACAGTGCCTCTCATGGATCGGAGCGTTTGACCACTGGGTTGCTTTCGGCCTTCTGCTTTTCCTGGGGCTGAAAATGTGTTATGACGCTTTGCGGCCAGAGGAGACCTCCGACAAGGATTTCCGTCTCACCCTGCCGAAAATCCTGCTGATGGGCATCGCCACCAGCATCGATGCGCTGGCGGTGGGGGTGAGTTTCGCCATGATCGAAATGTCTATCTGGATGCCTGTTGTTGTAATAGGCATGGTCTCATATCTCTTCTCCATGGCAGGCAGTGCCGTCGGATACCGTTTCGGCAAGCTTAAATGGCTCAACGCGCGGTTAGTCGGCGGACTGATGCTGATAGCCATCGGCGTAAAAATCCTGGTCACACATTTGTGCTGATGTGTGGTGTTTTGAAAGTGCTGTCACAGTGTGTGCTGTCTGTTTGGACATGCAAATTTTGGGTAAAATTGGAGGAACGTATTGGGAAAAGTTGTACTTTTGCACGCTTTTTTAAAACTAAAGCGGCATCTGCCGTTATTCTGTCTGAATAGGGGAATGCGGCAGGTGAAACTAAATTATTAAAATGTATATTATATATGAGAATAATAGGTACAGGAAGCGCATTGCCTTCATTGAGTGTCTCCAATGACGAGTTGGCCACCTTTTTGGACACAAGCGACGAATGGATTACCGAGCGCACTGGAATCAAGGCGCGCAGGCTTCTCTCCACGGAAACATTGTATGATTTGGCCGAGGAGGCTGCAAAAAAGGCCATAAAATCCTCCGGGGTGGCAGCAGACCAGTTGGACTTCATCATCTGCTCCAATGTGGCCAACCGCTACATCACCCCAGGCATGAACTGCATACTGCAGGAAAAGATCGGTGCCACCTGCGCCGGACTGGACATCAACGTGGCCTGTGCAGGTTTTGTCAACGCACTTATGCTTGCCGACAGCATGATACAGGCCGGACGCGCCAAACACATACTTATCGTCTGTGCGGAGGAGCCGAGCAAATACTGCAATTGGAAGGAGCGTGACACAAGTATACTGTTCGCTGACGGGGCCGGTGCGGTTGTCGTGGATGCCGGTGACGGTTTCAAGGCGGTGCATTTGAGCATGATCTCCAGCAAGGATGTGCTCTATTACGAACGCTGCATGGAGGAGACGCCGTATGAGCGGAACCGTAAGGAGGGGCAGCCTCTTGTCATGCGCGGGCGCGAACTTTTCCGCATGGCGGTCTCACAGTCCACGAAGGACATCAGGACGGTGTTGGAAAAGGCTGGCATGCAGCCGTCCGACATCACCTACTACCTGATGCACCAGGCCAACAAGCGCATTATTGAAAGCATCCGTACCCTTTTGGGCGAACCGGAAGAAAAATTCCCCACAAATATCGAGAATTACGGAAACACCTCATCGGCAAGCATCCCCATTCTGCTGGACGAGATGCTGGCTGCAGGAAAAATCCATAAGGGCGACACTCTGCTAATGAGCGCCTTCGGTGCCGGATTTGTCTCCGCGGTGTGTATCCTTGAGTGGGGCAAATAGTTAGTTTCAATTTGATTAATACTGATTTGATGAATAAGAGAGTAGTTGTTACAGGATTGGGTGTTGTCTCCTCCCTCGGACACAGCGTGCCGGTTTTCTGGGAGCACCTGTCACAGGGAGCCTGTGCCATCAAGCCGGTCCAGAATATTCCGACAGAGGGGCAGAAGGTCTCTGTCGCTGCGGAAATCACCGATTTCCATCCTGAAGATTTCGACGTGGACCGCAACATGATGCGTCGTGCCGACCGGTACGCGCAGTTCGCCATGGCGGCAGCCTCCCAGGCAATGAAGGACAGTGCGCTGGAGGTTGAGCCTGAACGTTTCGGCGTCTATGTCGGTTCCGGGACGGGCGGCATCCAGACCTTCCACAACGAGCACACCAAACTGGTTGAAAAGGGACCTTCCCAGATTTCACCGCTCTTTGTGCCGATGATGATTTCGAACATTGCAGCCGGAAACATCGCCATATTGTACCATGCTGAGGGGCCCTGCCTGCCCATCGTGACGGCTTGCGCCACCGGAACCCACTCCATCGGGGAGGCTTACCGGACTATCATGCACGGATATGCCGACGCCATCCTGACCGGCGGTGCCGAGGCGGCCATCACACCGATAGCAATGGCCGGTTTTGCCAACAGCAGGGCCTTGTCCCTCTCAACCGACCCGATGGCGGCCTCCCTGCCATTTGACAAGCGCCGTCAGGGATTTGTGATGGGTGAGGGTGCCGGCATTGTGGTCCTTGAAGAATATGAACATGCAAAAAAGCGCGGTGCGCACATCTATGCCGAGGTCTGCGGATTCGGCAACACCTGCGACGCTTTCCATTATACAGCTCCGCGTGCTGACGGCAAGTCTGCGGCCATAGCCATGACCAACGCCTTGAAGGAGGCCGGTTTCAACGGTTCCGAGCAGCTTTATGTCAATGCGCACGGCACCGGCACTCCGCTGAACGACAAGACGGAGACTCTGGTGATAAAGCAGGCGTTGGGCGAGAGCGGCGCACGCAAGGCGATGATCAGCTCCAACAAATCGATGCTGGGGCATTGTCTTGGAGCCGCAGGCGGCCTGGAGATGGTTGCCAGTGTGCTTTCGCTGACAAACGGACTGCTGCCTCCGACCATACATCTGGACGAGCCTGACCCGGAATGCGATCTTGACTACATTCCCAACCAGGCGCGTGAGGTGCAGGCCGACATTGTGATATCAAATTCGTTCGGATTCGGCGGGCAGAACGCCTGTGTGGTGTTGCGTCCGGTAAAATAAAAACAGCAAATTGTTATGGACAGAGAAGAAATCAAAACAGTTCTGCCGCATCGCGAGCCGATGCTGCTGGTGGACGAGGTCGTTAAGATTGACGATGTCGCCTACGGAAAATATAAGGTGACCGGGGATGAGTTTTTCCTGAAGGGACATTTCCCTGAAAGGCCGATTGTTCCGGGTGTCATCCTGTGTGAAATCATGGCGCAGATGAGCTGCATCCTGATGAAGGAGGATCTGTACGGCCACACTCCGCTGTACCGCGGGCTGGACCATGTCAAGTTCAAGCGTTCGGTGGAACCCGGCGACCTGCTGGAGGTGAAGGCCAAAATTATCCAGAAGAAGTTGAAGTCGTTTTTTGTCGCGGCGGAGGCCAGCGTCGGGGGCGAGTTGTGCGCCCGTGCGGAAATGACTTTCGCTCTGGTTCCCAACGAAGTGTTTTTAAACAAATAAGCATAGAATATGAAACTATTGGATCAGAAAGTGGCTTTGGTGACCGGTGCCGCACAGGGTATCGGACGGAGCATAGCCCTGAAGTTTGCCGAAAACGGCGCCGATGTCATTTTTACAGATATCAGGGAGGACGAACGTTCTCAGGGACTTATGGCGGAGCTTGAGGCCAAGGGTGTCCGTGCCGCCTTTTTTGCAGCAGACGCCTCCTCTCTTGAGCAGACCAAGGAGGTCTGCAATGCTGTCACCGAAAAGTTCGGACGGCTGGATGTGCTGGTCAACAATGCGGGCATCACCCGTGACATGCTTCTGCTGCGTATGACAGCCGAGGATTGGGAGCGGGTCATACGCCTGAACCTGACCTCCGTGTTCAACTACACCAAGGTGTTTTCGTCAGTCATGATGCGGCAGCGGAGCGGCTCAATCATCAACATGGCCTCCATAGTCGGGGTGAACGGCAATGCGGGGCAGGCCAACTATGCCGCCTCCAAGGCCGGTATAATCGGATTCACCAAATCCGTCGCAAAGGAATTGGGCAGCCGCAATATCCGCAGCAACGCCATTGCGCCGGGATTCATTGAGACGGCCATGACCAAACAGCTTTCCGAGGAGGTGATAGAGCACTGGAAACAGGAGATTCCGCTGCGTCGTCCGGGCACTCCGGATGATGTGGCCAAACTTGCGCTGTTCCTCGCCTCCGACCTTTCCGAATATATTACCGGACAGGTCATCTGCTGTGACGGCGGCCTTGCATTGTAGTCAAATATGTAAGAAAGAATATAAGAAATTAGAATAAAAAACTTAATTAATAAAGGTATTTTATGGAAACGATTTTAACAAGAGTGCAGCGTGTAATCGCTGGAAAATTGGGCGTTACTGAAGATTCCGTCACCATGGAAAGCGACTTCATCAAGGATTTGGGAGCCGATTCCCTCGACGTGGCCGAGCTTGTGATGCTGTTCGAAAACGAGTTTTCCCTCGAAATTCCGGATTCCGAAATGGAGAAGATGAAGACCGTTGGCGACGTGGTCGGTTATTTGGAAAAAAACATGAAATAATGACCTGTAAGGCAGCGTGTGCCTAATCATGCCGCGCTGCCTTTTTATTTGAATTCAGAAAAATGGGGCGGAGCCGTAGCGGGATTTGTCCGCGGGCGGTTGCTGCTCCTGTCACGATTACATATTTTTTTATGAGTTATAAGATTGTCGTATTGATCAAACAGGTTCCGGACACTCAGAATGTGGGGCCTGATGCGATGAATGCGGACGGCACCGTCAACAGGGCGGCGCTGCCTGCCATATTCAACCCGGAGGATTTGAAGGCTCTGGAAATGGCACTTCAGGTTAAGGACAAGTATCCTGAAAGCAGGGTCACTGTCCTGACCATGGGGCCGGAACGCGCCGCCTCAATTATCCGTGATGCGCTTTCACGCGGCGCGGACAACGGCATCATTGTCTCAGATATCCGCTTTGCCGGCTCCGATACGCTGGCCACATCATACGCGCTTGCCTGCGCCATCAGGAAAACCGGACATTATGATCTGATATTCGGCGGACGCCAGGCCATTGACGGTGATACCGCCCAGGTGGGGCCGCAGGTTGCGGAGAAGCTTGACTTGCCGCAGGTGACCTATGCGGAACGCCTGTTGTCGCTCAAGGATGACACCATCACGCTGACCCGTCGTCTGGACAACGGGGTGGAGACCGTGGAGGCGACGCTTCCGCTGCTTGTCACCGTAACAGCTTCCGCTCCCGACTGCCGCTACCCGCATGCGCACCGTCTGCTGCAATATGCCAAAACGCAGCCTGAAATCTGGAATGCGGATGCCATCTCACCTGAAATGGAGAGATTGGGACTCAAAGGCTCCCCGACAAAAGTAAAGAAAATCGACAATGTCGTGCTGGCGCACAAGGAGGGGGTACGGATTGAAAACAGCGATGCGGCCATCGGGGAACTTGTGGTTTCGCTGATGGAAGACCACATCATCGGTTAATAACTTAAGAGTGAAAAACATGGTTTTAATATATTGTGAGCTTACAGAAAACGCGCAAATCGCGGATGTGAGTCTTGAACTCTGCACCAAAGGCCGCCAGCTTGCCGACCGGTTGGGAAGCCGCCTGGAGGCGCTGGTTTGCGGTGAATCGTTGAATGGTATTGAAAAACAACTGTATCCTTACGGTGTGGACGTGGTGCTGAAGGCGGATGACCCACGGTTGTCCCCTTACCGCACCCTGCCGCATTTCGCCCTTCTTTCAGAGGTGATTCGGGAGCGCAAGCCGGAAATCGTGCTGATGGGCGCCACCTGCGTGGGGCGTGACCTTGCGCCGCGTATCGCCTCCAGACTGCGCTGTGGCCTGACCGCCGACTGCACCTCCTTGGAAATCGGCGACTATGAGGACAAGGCAAAGGGCAAATCCTATCAGAATATCCTTTATCAGATCCGTCCCGCCTTCGGTGGCAACATCATCGCCACCATCGTCAATCCGGAGACGCGCCCGCAGATGGCGACAGTCCGTGAAGGGGTGATGAAAAAGGAGCTGAAGGACTCCGGCTACAAAGGGGAGTGCGTCACATTGGATGCAGGCCGCTACCTTAAAAAGGAGGATGAGGCCGTACGCATTGTCGCACGTGAGATAGAGCAGCGGAAAATCAATATCAAGAACGCCTCAATCATCGTGTCGGGCGGATATGGCATGGGCAGCCGCGAGAATTTCGGGATGCTGCACCAGCTGGCACAGGCGCTTGGCGGTGAGGTGGGGGCAACCCGTGCCGCCGTGGATGCAGGTTTTGCCGAGGGCGAACGCCAGATCGGGCAGACAGGTGTGACTGTACGTCCCAAGCTATATATTGCCTGCGGCATTTCCGGTGCGGTGCAGCACCGTGCCGGTATGGACCAGTCGGGCAAGATAATCTCCATCAACACCGATCCCGATGCGCCCATCAACGCCATCGCCGACTACACCATCATCGGGGACGCCTGCAAGGTGGTTCCGCAACTGATTGCCTGTTACAACAAAAACAAAAAATAATTACGAGCGACATGAATTTCTATAACGATAACGAAAGTCTCAAGTTTTATCTGACGCATCCGGAAATGGGCCGCATTGCGGCGATGAAGGAGCGTGATTTTGCCGAGCACGGGCAATATCCTGACGCACCGGCCGATGCCGCGGAGGCGGTTGAAAACTACGACCGCATCCTCTCGCTTGTCGGGGAGATTGCCGGTGATGTGGTCGCGCCGAATGCGGAGGAGGTTGACCATGAGGGGCCGCATATTGAGGATAACCGTGTGGTCTATGCCGAAGGCACACAGCGGAATTATGAGACGCTGACCAAGGCCGGCCTGATGGGCATCTCAATGCCGCGCCGCTATCACGGGCTGAATTTCCCATACGTCCCATTTATTATGACTACGGAAATCATCTCCCGCGCCGACACCGGATTCTCCACCATCTGGAGCCTCCAGGATTGTGCGGAGACTGTCCGCGCCTTTGCCGACGAGGCCTTGAAGGACAAATTTCTGCCCCGCATCTACGAAGGTGCGACCTGCTCAATGGACCTGACCGAGCCGGATGCAGGCAGCGACCTGCAGGCTGTAAGGCTGAAGGCCACCTATGACGAGTCTGCCGGATGCTGGCGGCTCAATGGTGTAAAGCGCTTCATAACCAACGGCGGAGCCGACCTTCATCTTGTGCTGGCACGCTCCGAGGAGGGCACCACGGACGGCCGCGGCCTTTCCTATTTCCTGTTCGACAAGCAGGATGGCGGCCTTACAGTCCGGCGTCTGGAAAACAAGATGGGCATCAAAGGCTCGCCCACGGCTGAGCTGGTCTTCACCAACGCACCCGCCCATATCATCGGGGAACGCCGTTTCGGGCTCATCAAATATGTGATGACACTTATGAATGATGCCCGGCTTGGTGTCGGTTCGCAGTCGGTCGGCCTTTCCGAGGCGGCCTGCCGCGAGGCTGAACGCTATGCGGCTGAGCGCGAGCAGTTCGGCCAGGCCATTGCCGCCTTCCCGGCTGTGCGTGACCTTCTTTTAGCCATGCGCGCCCGCACTGACGCCACCCGCACTCTGCTGTACGAGACCGCCCGCATGGTGGATTTGTGCAAAGGATACGAGGATCTTGGCAGGCCGATGACACCGGAGGAGCGCACCGCCTACAAGTGGGCGCAGCGCAGTGCCGACATGCTGACGCCGCTGCTGAAGCTCTCCGCCTCGGAGTTCGCCAACCGCAACGCCTACGACTGCATCCAGGTGCACGGGGGCAGCGGCTTCATGAAGGAGTACGCCTGCGAGCGGCTCTATCGTGACGCACGAATCCTGAGCATTTATGAGGGAACTTCGCAACTTCAGGTGGTAGCTGCACAGAAGGGGCTTTCAAACGGAGCCTACCTGACCAAGATAGGGGAGTACGACGCTCTCCCGTTCCATGCGGAACTGGAGCCGCTGCGTGCGATGCTGCGCGAGGCGGTGGAGGACTTCAAGGCATTGGCCGCACTGCCGAACACTGCGGAAAGCGCCTATGACTTCAAGCGGATGCAGACCGATGTTGTGGCTGCCGTAATCATGGGTTATCTGCTGCTGGCGGATTGCGACCGGCAGCTGAAGGGCGACACAAGCTGCAGCCGCAGCTTTATGCCCTCGGCCAGGTACATGGCGGCATACGCCCGTGCGGAGGCTGCGCGTTCGCTCCAGATGGCGAAAGCCTATAGCCTATAGGTGAATTTTTTTGCAGGAATTTGGATGAAGGTATCCAAATATTCGCTATTTTTGCAAAATCAGTTTTTGGGTAATCCGGTCTGTACAGGTTCGCCGGAGAATTCAAAAAATCAATTTAATAAGTTTTTGAACCTGTGCTGAAAATTTTTCTATCATGAAAAAATTGGCTTCTTTGTTTTGTCTGCTGGCCTTCTGCGCTGTGAGTGCGGACGGACAGTCTTTCCAACAGCCGTTGGAAAAAGTTTTCCACTATATGATGCCCGGCCATGCCGTACGGCACCATGCTGTGCAGAAATCCTATACCGATTCGCTACTCTCCGCCTATACTGTGATGAGCAGGAACAACGGTCTGACAACCAGTATGTACTACGAATTGCAGGAGGATGAGACTTTTTTGCTTGATGAAATAACCTACACCTATGTCAAGGACGGTAAGGTTATGGAGACCGGTACTTTGAGCGCCACGGGCGATACTTTGGATAAGACCGTTTACCAGTATTACAACAACAGTAACGAAATTCACAGCACATACGAGTATTTTGGCGGTACCGATCCGGAGCTTGTGACTATGGAGATGTATTATGGCGTGAAGAATATCGAAATTAGCGGACTGGATGATGTGAACGGCCTTTTCGGCTTCACCTCCGCTATTTGTGACTCCATGATCATCTATGAATTTGACGAGGAGGACACCTCTGTTATGGCCGGATACTACACCTTCGATGCGGACGGTATGCCTGCAACCTTCTCCATGTCGGTTGAATACAGCGGCATTCTGATGGATGTGATTGTGAAATTTGTTGTGGAGAACAAGCTCCCGGTCAAGGCGACTGTCACCATCAGCGCAATGGGCGGCATGATGACCGCAAATGTGATGGAGGCCATAATGTCCTATAACAATAAAGGTCAGGTCCTGTCGAGCGAGCTGATTCCTCTTAAGAATGACCTGATTGACATCTCCCAGATGATTCCACGTATGAAGGATGTGAACACCTACCTGAACGACAAGCTCCACTGCATATCCAGCTTCGGATGGGTGGTTCGCGATTCCACACATGCCGGTTATGTCATGTATGCGCGCGACTATTATGCGTATGATGTCACAACAGGTGAAATCGACACCATCTATCATTTCGAGCAGTATGAGGAAATGGCCGGTGACGGTATTGTCGCCAACTCACGTCTGCAGGTTTCTGTCTCCCCAAATCCTGTAAGGGACATGTTGCAGATTAGCGGTCTGGAGCAGCCTGCCGAAGTTGTGTTCTACAGTGCCGATGGCAAAAAGATGATGGAAAGCAGGGTGGAGGCCGGCAACTCTTCGCTGTCGCTGCAGACTCTGCCGCAAGGTGTGTACTTCGTTTCAATCCGGAATGCCTCCGGTGCCACTGTGCAAAAAATTGTCAAGCAATAGGCCATGGCAGTTGAACTTACAGGTAAAATTATCCTGATGCTTCCGCAGCAGAGCGGTACAAGTGCCCGCGGCACCTGGAACAAGCAGGAGTTTGTGATAGAGACGGAGGAGCAGTATCCGAAGAAAATATGCATCTCCGCGTGGAATGAAAGGGCTGCCGAGGTGGCGCAGATTCCCGTCAACACACCGGTCAAGGTGTCGGTGAACATCGAATCGCGGGAATACAACGGAAGATGGTACACCGATGTGCGTGTCTGGAATATCCAGGTGGTGAGCGGACAGGCCATCGATCCGGAATACACCGGCGGCTATTCGGACATGCCGCCGCAATCCGCCCAGCCCTATGCATCACAGCCTGCGGAGAATGCCCCGCTGCCGGATGCAGGGGACGAACTGCCTTTTTAAGAAATATGAAGTCGGCTGGAAGGCCGACTTTTTTTAAAATAGTGAAATATGCAGAAAATAGGAATGTGTTTGCTGTTGGCCTGCCTGCTCCTTGCCGGACCGGTTATGGCAGGGTCGGATGGGGAACTCTGGCAGGAGGCCAACGACGCCTACCGTCGGAAGGATTACGGGACGGCTGTTAGTCTGTATGAAAAGCTGATTGCAAATGAGGCGGTCAGTGCGGATCTGTACTACAACATGGGCAATGCCTGCTATCGGCTGAACCGGCTGGGTGAGGCGCTGCTGTGGTATGAAAGGGCCTTGCGCCTGCAACCTTCAAATGCGGACATCCGGGCCAACATCGCATTCGTGAACAGCCAGACGGTTGATCAGATGGAGGTGCTTCCAGAACTGTTCCTTAAAAGGTGGTTTTCCGCCTTGCGCAACCTGTTTTCACAGAAGGGATGGGCTGTTTTCTCAATCCTGTGCGCGCTGCTCTTTTTCATTGTGCTGGCCTTTTTCCTGCTCGCAGGTGATTTGCGACGCCGTGTCCGGCTGCTTGTGCTGGACGGCTGCCTGCTCCTGCTGCTTGCATTGGGTGTCGGTATGGCCTTTGCGCAGAAGAGGGCGCTGGAACGCACCGATGAAGCCATTGTCACCGCCCTGTCGGTTTCGGTGCGGAGCATGCCGGACGCCTCCGGCACCGAACTTTTCACTGTGCATGAAGGCATGAAGGTACGTCTGACGGATGAGGTCGGCGAATGGGTGGAGGCGCAGTTCCCGAACGGTAGCAAGGGCTGGGTTTTAAGCCGTCAACTGACTGTAATCTGAAATGTATCCAAAATTTTCCGGTTTCACAAGACCAATCCTGATTGCAGGTCCCTGTGCGGCTGAGTCGGAGGCGCAGTTGTGGGAGACTGCGAAGGCGCTGAAGGCTGGAGGGGATGTCTTGCTGTTCCGTTGCGGCAGTTGGAAGATGCGTTCCAGACCGGATGGTTTTGCCGGAATGGGGGAGGCCTCGCTGCCTGTGCTGCAGCGTATCCGTACGGAGCTCGGGCTGCCGGTTTGTGTGGAGATTGCCACACCTGACCAGGCGGCGGCGCTGCTGAAGCATGACATCCGCTGCTGCTGGCTCGGTGCCCGCACCACTGTAAATCCTCAGCAGGTTGCTGAAATCGCCGAATCGCTACGTGGAACAGACATGTCCGTGATGGTGAAGAATCCTGTTGCGCCTGACCTTAAATTGTGGGAAGGGGCGTTTGAGCGGCTGCTGCAGGCAGGCCTGACCGATTTGGCGGCGGTGCACCGCGGTTTCTCCACATCCGATGCGGCCCCTTACCGCAACCGCCCCTTGTGGCATGTTGCCATTGAATTCAAACGTCGCCATCCTGAATGGGCCATGATAGGCGATCCAAGCCATATTTCCGGCTGCCGCCAGCTTTTGCCCGAAGTGTCACAGCAGGCTCTGAATCTTGATTTCGACGGTCTGATGATTGAGGTTCATCCGTCACCGGACTATGCTTTGAGCGATGCGGCGCAGCAGATCACACCGGATGAATTCACCCGGCTGCTTTCAGGACTGCGCTTCCCGACTGTTCCGGCTGCGGATGGCAGCCTGCAGCGCTATCGTGCCGAACTGGATGAACTTGATGCCGAGATACTGGCGCTTTTTGCCCGCCGGATGCATGTGTCACGCGAAATAGCACATGTGAAGGCGGAGAAAGGGCTTCCGCTGCTGCAGATGGAACGTTGGCGTGAGGTTCTGGCCGATGCTGTGCGTCAGGGCGAAAACCTAGGTTTGGATGCACGTTTTGTGGAATCCCTGATGCAGCTGGTACATGCCGCCTCTTTAGATGAGCAGGAGAATGTTCTCCGCCATCCTGCCGGTGCCTCCAGCGAAGAGGACGGAAAAACTCAGTCCGATTCTGTCTCCGGTGAGCAGAAGGAAAGGTAGTCGCAATATTTGCAGTAGTCTCCTTTGACCGGTTCAAACCGGTTGTGCGGATTGAGAAGTCTCTCCCACAAATCTGACAAAATCTCTTCAAAAAGTTTGAAGTCCTCGGCTTCGAACATGGTTTTACCCGCAATTGAGAGCGGCATCCGCTGTTCGGGATGCTGGAGCGAGATGATTTCCCCGGCCAATCGCGGAATCCTCTCCCTCTTGTGTTTGACAAGCATGTACAGCATCAGTTGCAGAGCCTCCTTGTGGCTGCCGTCCGTCAGATCATGCATGTCGCCGACACGCAGCTTTTTCTCATCCACATGTCCGGTCTTGTAGTCCGCGATGCGATGTGTGCCGTCAGGGAGCAGGTCCTCGCGGTCGATGACACCGCCGAACCGGATTGTCCTGTCGCGGGCGCTCAGAGGGAATTCCTCAATTTTCTCCTCCACGTGGAGGATTGTGTAGGCCTCCTTTTTAATCTCCTCCCTGTAGCGTTTCAGGTAACTGTTCAGATATCGCTGGCAGAGTGCGAGCACCAGCCTGTTCTTTTCGTGGATCACATCGTCGGGCTTGAGGGTGCGGCCGGTAAGTTCCGGATTGCAGAATGCCCCGACAATCTCTTCTGTCCTGAAGTCGGAGTCAGGGACGGCCTCTCCAGGTTGCAGCCGTTGCTCCAAAAGTTTGTGGATGACGGTTCCCATTGTGTCCGCCCCGATGCTGTCATCGGTCTCTTCTGGCGGCCTCACTTTGCGGATCTGCTGCAGGTAGAAGCGGAGCGGACATTCCAGGAAGCAGTTCAGGGATGATGGTGAATACCGGTGTGTCTCCATGGTCAGCTCCAGCTGTTCGGTCCGTTCAACCGTCAACGGGCCGGTTTCCCATTTGGGATTGCCCGGCAACGGGACAATGGTTTCGCTTATCCGGATGTTGGGCAGCTCTTCCCAACCGTTTTGCAGCTGGAGTATGAGCCGGCTCTTTTCATGGATTTCATGACGGTTGTCCATGTTGTAACAGAGGCTTATCCTTTTTGCCCGCCGCAGCAGCCTGTAAAAATGGTATGTCATGATCGCCTCATGGTTCCGGAATGTCGGGAGACGGTAATGCTGCCGCAGGTCGAACGGGAGCAAAGTCCGTGCTTTTCTTGCATTTGGGATCACCCCCTCGTTTACGGAAAGCATTATCACGTGGTCGAAATCCAATGCCCTTGTCTCCAGCATCCCCATGATTTGCAGCCTGCTCTCCGGATTGCTCTGGAATGGGATCGAGATGCGGCCGAGAAGGTTTTGGAGCAGATAGCGTATGGAGGTGATGTCCATGCCATTCATGTTCTCCATCAGACCGTTTGTCAGTGGCATGCATGCCTGAACGTATGAGAGCAGTTCGCGTGATTGGGCGGACATTCTCTCATGCTGCAGCAGCGAAAGCAGGCCGCTGATACCTTTTATTGGGGACCAGTCGCCCTCATGGTTGAAAAAGAGTCCGCACAATTCTCCGACAGTCCCTTCATCCTGACGGTGTTTCCGCAAGATGTCCGCCAGCGTCTCCTTTTGGAGGAAGAGTATCGTCTCATCCGAGAAGTTGGGTGCGTCGCCGGTCAGCAGCAGACGTTCGCGCAGCAGCGGATTGCTGAAAAAGCGGCGCACATCCAGATGGTACAGCCGTGGATGTTTCCGGGAGGATGAAAGTCGTTCGCTGTTCTCCAATGCGATCAGGTAATTTTGCAGCAGGGCGTATACTGGGGTGTGCTTCAGCCGGTATTCCATGCTGAAGTTGGCCTGCTCTTCCGGCAGAGCATACAGGACGGGAAGCAGCATCTCCTCCTTCAGGAGCACAATCACGCAGGATGCATTCTGATCCTCTTTCCTGTATTTTCTCAGAATGTGCGGCAGCAGCTCCGCCTGGCTGCTCTCCTGCGGCAGCCCGAATATGTCAATCTCCTTTTTTGTATTATGAAGAAGATCTTGTTGGAAAATGGTGGGGCGGATGCGTGACTGGAGATGTCGGATAAAGGCACCTGCCAACGACGGTATCTCCTGATGCTCTGTTTCCTGCAGCCCTGTAGGCTCCATGTCGATGATGATTTCCGCCTTGCCTGCCCTGTACAAATCCACGACCATCTCCTCTTCCGCAACGGAAAGCGCGCTGAAACCGATGAAAATATATTTGTCGTATGGCAGCCGCGCAATGGTCTCACCAAGCCTTTCACGGGCGATGCGGTACATCAGACCCTGATAGGCTGTCCCACAGGCAGCCAGTTTTTCCTGCAACCGGCTGTAATACACCGGCAGTTCACGGCAGAAAAGCAGGTATCGCTGACGCATTTCAGGGGAGGTGTCATCCATGTCGGAAAATTCAGCCTCAAGCTCCTTGATGTTCTGCAGCGATGAAAAGACATTCCCGGCGTCGGCCAGGGAAAGGTCGATGTCGTTGAAATCGTCGGCCATCATCTTTGCATGGCCTGCGAACTGGTAGAATGTGAGCGTGTCGGAGGGATGCAGTTCCTGATGAATCTGATATAGTTGCAGCTGTATCTCCTCCTCGGCGGGCAGACGGCGTCCGGAGAGCCGTTCCATCCAGTCAGCGACGGCACACATTTCCGGACGCAGCCACCCCTGTGCCGCATTCTCCTTTTCCAGTTCCGTGCGAAGCATGCGCAGCGAACGGTTCGACGGCAGTATGAGGCAGCAACGGTGCAGCTCCGGGTATTTTTCCGCCAGATAGGCGGCGCATTCCTGAAGAAAGGTTTTCATCCTTGTGGTTTTAAAATGCAAAGATAAATGAAATCGGGATATGTATCTTTTCATACCGAAAAAAAATAAATTTGCAAAGCGGTTGTTCATATCAGAAATATGATTACCTTTGCAGCAGTATTAACTTTAAAACATTTATAATGAAAAAGCTTGTTATTGCGTTATTAGCATGCTGCACCGTGTTAGCGTTCGGTTGCAAAAAAGAGGAGGTGAAGGATAAAAACACCATCAAGGGTATCATTACATTCTATGATGCCGATCTGGAGGAGACCCATCCTGCGAAGGGTGCCGTGGTTCGGATCCATAACGACAAGGCGGAGGCATATGTTGCCGAGACCAAAGCCGCAACGGACGGAAGCTATTCCTTCACAAATTTGAAGGATGGCAAATATCAGATTTCCGCCACTCATACGGAAACCGAGCTCTTTGACCAGCCGGAAGTCTACAAGGCACGTACCGCCAACTACGAAGTGAAGGGCGAACAGGTCCAGGAGGTTAACATCACCTGCAAGAAATAGTTCCTTCATGCTGTATTTCATTGGAAATTAATAATCATTCATAAATTTTGTAACAAGAGATGAAAACCGCTTACAATTTCAATGCAGGACCCTGCGTCCTGCCGAAACAGGCAATTGAGAACACCGTAAAGGCTCTCTACGATTTTGACAACACCGGTATCGGTATCGCTGAAATCAGCCACCGTACTCCCGGTTGGGAAAAACTGATGGCCGACACACGCCAGCTGTGGCGCGACCTGCTGAACATCCCCGCAGAGTACGAAGTGCTCTTCCTTGGAGGTGGTGCCAGCACCGGCTTCATGGATGTCCCCGCCAACCTTCTCAACAAGAAGGCCGCTTACCTTCAGACCGGCGTTTGGGCCAAAAAGGCCGCCAAGGAGGCAAAAGTGTTCGGTGAGACCGTGATCGTCGCCAGCAGTGAGGACAAGACTTACACCTACATCCCGAAGGGTTGGACCGTCCCCGCCGATGCCGACTATTTCCACATCACCACCAACAACACCATCTACGGTACTGAAATCCGCAGGGACTTTGACGCCAGCGAAATCAACAACGTGATGCTGGTCGCCGACATGAGCTCCGACATCATGAGCCGTCCTGTCGATGTGAAGAAATACGGCCTCATTTATGCCGGTGCCCAGAAGAACGTGGGCCCCGCCGGTGTCACCGTCTATATCGTCAAGAAGGACATCCTCGGCAAAATCACAGACCGCCAGTACATGAACCCGCTGCCCACCATGGTCGATTTCCGCACCCACGCGGCTGAGGAGGCAAAGAACATCTCCATGTTCAACACTCCTCCTGTCATCAACATCTACATGATGTATGAGACTTTGAAGTGGGTCAAGGAGACCATCGGCGGCGTTGAGGCCATGAACAAGATCAATGTTAAGAAGAGCGCCATGCTCTATGAGGAGATCGACCGCAACAGCATGTTCATCGGCACCGCCGAGAAGGACAGCCGTTCCATCATGAACCACTGCTTTGTGATGGCTCCGGGCTACGAGGACAAGCAGGACGCCTTCATGGCTTTCGCCAAGGAGCGCGGCATGGTCGGCATCAAGGGTCACCGCTCCGTCGGCGGCTTCCGTGCCAGCCTGTACAACGCCTGCCCGATCGAGGCCGTCGAGGCTCTCGTCCAGTGCATGCAGGATTTTGAAAAAGCGAACAAATAACATCGTAGAGACGTGGCATGCCACGTCTCTACATAAAAACGTAAACAAAAATGAAAATTTTAGTTGCAACAGAAAAACCTTTTGCGAAAGTTGCCGTTGACGGCATCCGCGAAGTTGTTGAAAAGAACGGCTATGAACTGGCCCTTCTGGAAAAGTATACCGATGTGAACGACCTGTATAAGGCCGTTGCCGACGCTGACGCTCTCATCGTCCGCTCCGACAAGGTTACCAAGGAGGTGATTGACCACGCCAAGAATCTTAAGATTGTCGTGCGCGCAGGCGCCGGTTTCGACAACCTCGACCTTGAGGCCTGCACGGCCCGCGGAATCGTGGCCATGAACACTCCCGGCCAGAACAGCAACGCCGTCGCCGAGCTGGTGATGGGCATGCTGGTGTACGCCGTGCGTAACTTCTACAATGGCAAGTCCGGTTCCGAGCTGATGGGCAAGAAACTGGGTATCCTCGCCTTCGGTAACGTGGGACGCAATGTGGCCCGCATCGCCAAGGGCTTCGGCATGGATGTCTATGCCTACGACGCCTTCCTGACCGCCGACCAGATCAACGCCAGCGGCATGGCTACCGCCGTCGCCAACCAGGATGCACTGTTCGAGACCTGCGACATCGTCTCCCTGCACATCCCCGCCACTGCCGAGACCAAGCAGAGCATCAACTACAATCTGGTAGGTAAGATGCACAAGGGTGGTATTCTGGTGAACACCGCCCGCAAGGAGGTCATCGACGAGGCCGGTCTGCTCAAGCTGATGGCCGAGCGCACCGATCTGAAGTACATCACCGACATCATGCCGGATGCCGATGCCGAGTTCAAGGCGTTTGAAGGCCGCTACTTCGCCACACCCAAGAAAATGGGTGCCCAGACGGAGGAGGCCAACATCAATGCCGGCATCGCCGCCGCCAACCAGATTGCCGACTTCTTCAAGACAGGAAACAAAAAATTCCAGGTCAACAAGTAATCTTTGTGAATTCTCAAGGGACACCGGGGCTTTGGCTCCGTGTGTCTCTTTTTTTTATCATGGAATCGGAAAATCTTTCGGAACAGATAATCATGGGGATTGACCCCGGCACACGTGTGATGGGATATGCCTTTCTGGAGGTTGTCAGGAAAAAGCTGCATGTGATGGAGATGGGTGTGCTCTCCTTTTCCTCCAAAAATCCCATGCAGTTGCGGCTGAAGGAGATTTTCGAGGATGTGACCACGCTGGTGGAGCGGTTCAAGCCGGATGTGCTTGCGATAGAGGAGCCATTTTACGGCAAGAATGTCCAGTCCATGCTGAAACTTGGCAGGGCGCAGGGGATTGCCATGGCAATTGCGTTGCATCGCGAAATACCTGTGTTTGAATATACTCCACGCAAGGTCAAGCAGGCTGTCACCGGCAACGGCAACGCTTCCAAGGAGCAGCTGGCCGCCATGCTCTCACGTCTGCTGGACACACCGTCCGATTCCCGTTTTTTGGATGCGACCGATGCACTTGGCATCGCGTTGTGCCATCACTATGAATCCCTTTCCCTGATTGGCGCCTCAAGTGGGAACAGGGTGCATGACTGGGCGCAGTTTTTGGAGAAGAATAAGGACAGAATTGTTTGAAACCAATATATTATGTTAAAATCAGGAATTAAACTCGGACTTTGTGTGCTGCTTGTTGCTGCCGTAACAGGCTGCGGTGGCGTAAGAGGCAATGAAAACCCTGACGAAGAGGAGGTCGGGGCTGAAATTATGGTAATGGAGGACGGTATGGATTCAATTTTGAAGGAAAACAGCGAACTGATGCAAAAGGTGATGCAGGATTTCGCCTTTCATGTGTGGGCGAAGCTTGATGCGGATGAGAGTTATGTCTTTTCCCCATTGAGCGTGCAGATGCTCTTCACCATGCTGCTCAACGGGGCGGAGGGCGAGACCGCCCAGGAGATGGTGAAGGCGCTTGATTTGGATACCGCCGCGCTTGACATGAAGGGATACAATAATATTTATCACCATCTGATGGAAAACATGCCGAAACTGGATTCGGGTGTCACGTTGAATATTGCCAACGCAATGGTGGTGAATGAAAAATTCCCTTTGAAAAAGGAGTTTGTGAATGAGGCCAAAGCCTATTATAAGGCCATGGTGGAGAACATGGATTTCACCCGGTCGGACAATGTGGTGGCGAAAATCAACGGCTGGTGTGACAAGAATACCAACGGTCTGATTCCGCAAATCATCGACAGGGTCACACCCGACATGACAGCCTGCCTGATGAATGCCGTCTATTTCAAAGGAACATGGACTGATCCGTTTGAAAAAGAACTCACGAAACAGCGCACATTCACCGATGAGAAGGGCAACCGGCAGGAGCTGGAGCTGATGGCTCAGAGGGAGCGTCTTCGCTATATGGAGAACGGGCGGATGCAGTGTCTCTGCCTTCCCTACGGATGGGGGAATTTCCGCATGTATGTTCTTCTTCCCAAGGCCGGTTATAAGGTGGCTGATCTGGTGGCCGCTCTGAATACCGGTCAGTGGACGGCAGTCAAGAATAAAATGCAGCGCCGCGATGCTGATGTGTGGCTGCCCAAGTTCGAGACCAAATACCATAAACAGTTGAATGACATGTTGAAGGAATTGGGTATGAAACGGGCCTTTTCGCAGCGTGCGGAGTTCGGCGGCTTTTCGGAGATGCCCTCCTATATCAGCCTGGCGCAGCAGGATGCGATTATCAAGGTGTATGAGGAGGGGAGCGAGGCGGCCGCTGTGACAAGCGTTGTGGTGGCATGTGCTGCATTAGAAGAGGAGGAACCTGAGCCGCCGGTCGTCTTCCATGCTGACCATCCCTTCATATATATGATAGAAGAAAGGGAAAGCGGTGCCATCCTCTTTATGGGGCGGTACAATGGACAATAGGTTAGAGACGCACGGCCGTGCGTCTCAACAGGCCGTGCGTCTCAACAGGCCGTGCGTCTCAACAGGCCGTACGTCCCAACAGAATAAGGGTAGAGACGCAAAATTTTGCGTCTCAACAGAATGAAAACCAAAAAATAATTAA